>DCBH01000112.1 GCA_002313415.1 Flavobacteriales bacterium UBA1112 | reverse complement strand
TCCATCAAACCTGTATAGGTAGCTGGATTCGAGCGCGGGGTTCGTCCAATCGGACTTTGATCGATGGCGATGCACTTGTCAACGTAATGCAGTCCGGAAATGTTTTTGTGGGGCAGGGGGATACGGATGTCGTCGTGGAGGTGATTCAGCAATGCAGGAAGCAAGGTCTGATTGATCAAGGAGCTTTTTCCGCTTCCACTCACCCCACTCACACCGACCAGGCAGCCCAGTGGAATTTTGAGGTTGACCTTTTTCAGATTGTGACCACACGCACCTTTAAGAATGAGGTTTTTGCGGTGCCCCTTTTGGCGCTTCTTGGGAACAGGTATGGATGCGGCACCTGTGAGGTACCTGGCGGTGATTGAATTTGAGTCGAGGTGACTTTGGGGAGGGCCTTGAGCGACGATTTGGCCGCCATGAACCCCGGCACCTGGACCGATGTCCACAAGGTGGTCGGAGGCGAGCATCATGTCTTCGTCGTGTTCGACGACAATCACCGAGTTGCCTGCATCGCGAAGCGCGCAGAGGCTGTTGATGAGTTTGCGGTTGTCCCGTTGATGAAGCCCGATGCTCGGTTCATCTAAGATGTACAACACTTCCGTGAGGCGACTTCCAATTTGGGTGGCGAGTCGAATACGTTGAGCTTCACCACCACTGATGCTTCGGGTGGGTCGATCCAAACTCAAATATCCCAATCCGACATCGAGCAAGAACCCCAATCTTGCACGCACCTCTTTCAATGGCGCCCGCGCAATTGTGGCTTGGCGCTCTGTCAGTTGAGACTCGAGGGATTCCAGAAACGTTGCCAATTCGTGCAAATCCATGCGGCCTAGCTCGCCGATATCTCGCCCCCCAAGTTTGAACTGAAGGCTGGTGGCTTTGAGTCGGGAGCCTTGACATGTGGGGCAGATGACCTTGTGCATGAAGGATTGGGCCCAACGGCGCAAGGGAATCGATTTGGCTTTTTCCGCAGACCGTACAATGGCGGCAACAAGTCCTTCAAACGGGACCGTTCCTCCACGTACACCTCCGCGATCCAACAACTTTACCTCACGATCGGTGCCGTAGAGAATTTTACCCATGACCTCTGCTGGTATGTTCTCAACAGCGGTGGTTAGAGGCAGTTGATGTGCAGCCAAAATGGCTTCCACAATTCTAGAAGTCAGGTTGTCTTTGAGTTTACCAAGAGGCGCGATGCCGCCTTTTTTTACGGTCATTTTTGGGTCAGGCACCAGTGTTTCTGGATCTACTTGAGCGACCTTTCCAAGCCCATTGCACGTTGGGCAGGCTCCGTAAGGGCTGTTGAAGCTAAAGAGGTTAGGTTCCGGCTCGGGATATGCGAGCCCTGTGGTGGGACACATCAGATTCCTGGAAAAGTGAATGGGAATGTCCCCGTCCAAAGGCATCACGGCCATCGATCCCTTTCCAAGAGAAAGAGCAGTTTGGACTGATTTTAGGATGCGTTCTTTGTCCTGAGGGCGAACGACAATGCGGTCGACAACAGCCTCAATGTCGTGAACCTTGTACCGGTCTACCTTATATCCCGATTCAAGTTCCACGAGTTGTCCATCGACGCGCGCACGGATGTATCCCTGCCTCATAATTTGCTCAAACAACTCTCGGTAGTGCCCCTTGCGACCACGAACCATGGGGGAGAGAAGCAGGAGCTTTTGGCCCTCAAAGCGGGCGAGGATGTTGTCGGCGATTTGCTCGTCGGTGTAGCGCACCATGGGTTCCCCAGTTTCAAGAGAAAATGCATCTGCAGCACGGGCATAGAGCAACCTTAAGAAGTCGTGCAATTCAGTCACAGTACCTACCGTGGACCGTGGATTCTTTGAGACGGTCTTTTGTTCAATGGCCACTACAGGGCTCAGACCTGAAATGGACTCTACATTGGGTCGTTTTAAACCTCCTAAAAATTGACGAGCGTATGCGCTTAATGTTTCAAGAAATCTGCGCTGTCCCTCAGCATACAGAGTGTCGAAGGCAAGGCTTGATTTTCCGCTGCCACTGACGCCTGTAAACACAATAAGTTTGTTGCGCGGCAGTACGACATTCACATCTTGGAGGTTGTGCTCCGAAGCGCCGGTGACAATCAGATTGCCTTGACGGGCGTCAGCGTCGGGATGCTTGGGCACTGCCATGCTCTTCCAACAGTTGGAACTTAATCGGGTTCACCTTCTTGTACGACCTGTGATGCACGGCCCAAAGAGCGGATGTTCCAACCCGCAGCAGCCACGAGCATGGTCATCAGCGGAGAGATCCAATTGAAGATGCAGTAGGGGGCATATGCAAGAGTTGCGACGCCGAGAATGCCACTCTGCGCCACACCGCAAGTGTTCCAAGGAATGAGGACCGACGTGACTGTGCCCGCATCCTCGAGTGTTCTGCTCAGGTTCTCGGGCGCAAGTCCGCGCTCTTCATAGGCTTCGCCCATCATTTTTCCAGGCACGACGATGGCAATGTATTGGTCCGAGGCCAGCACGTTAAAGGCCAAACACGCCCCAACGGTTCTGCCAATTAAACCTAGGGTGCTGTTGACGCCAACCACCAGTGCCTGTGTCAAACGTGCCAGCATGCCGGTCGCCTGCAGCACGGAACCAAATGTCATGGCACAGATGATGAGCCAGACGGTATTAAGCATGCCCTTCATGCCGCTGCTTGACAACAATTCGTCAGCCAAATCGTGCCCTGTGACGACAGCGACATCCAGCGCCATAGCCTCCATGGAGGCCACATAGCATGCTGCTGCGTAGCTCAACTCGCCACCCGCCACTTGACGAATGACTTCGGGCTGAAATACAATGGCGGTCAACGCACCGAGAATGACCCCTAAAAACAATGCCGGTGCTGCGGGTACTTTACGTGAAATCATGACCAGTACAGCAACGGGTGCAACAAAAAGAGCGGGATGAATGGAAAATGCGCTCGAAACAGCCTCTGCAAATCCAGGAGCGAGTTGTGCTCCTTGTTCCGACGCGCCGCCACCAAATCCCACCACAAGAAAGACAAGCAGCGCGAGTGCAATGCTTGGCACGGTGGTGTAGGTCATGTAGCGGATGTGTGTAATCAGGTCTGTTCCCGCAACGGCAGGGGCGAGGTTCGTGGTGTCGCTTAGAGGCGACATTTTGTCACCAAAATAAGCACCGCTGATGATGGCTCCGGCCACCCACCCCTCGGCCAAACCTAGGGCTTGTCCTATGCCCACAAGAGCAATGCCTACGGTGCCCACGGTTCCCCATGAACTGCCCGTCGCGAGCGACAAGACGGCGCACACAATGCATGCTGCAAATAAGAACACACTGGGCTGGAGAATCATCATGCCGTAATGGATGAAGGCAGGAATGATTCCAGCAAGCAGCCAGGTGCCTGACAAAGCCCCGATCAAAAGAAGGATCAACATCGCTTCTGTTGCGGTGCCAATGCTGTGGGCGATGGCGTCGCGAATGTCCGACCATGCCGTACCTCGACCCATTCCCAACGCACCTGCAAACAACGCTGCAAGAAGGAGGGCAATTTGGTTGGACCCGTAGGAGCTGTCCTCTCCAAAATACACGACGTCTGCCCCCAAAAGTGTCACCAAGACGACCACGGGAGAAAGTGCCACCCAAAGGGGCATTGAATGACGCATCACGACTTCGCCTCGAGCTCCTGAGTTTCAGCAGCTCCATTTGGGGACAGTGCGGCCTTGTCGACACGCATCTTTCCTGATTCAAATTCGAGCACCACCGTTTTGTCACTCACAT
>DCBH01000094.1:21929-25856 GCA_002313415.1 Flavobacteriales bacterium UBA1112 | reverse complement strand
CCTCGCCAACTTGAGCAAGCGTGGGTTTGAAGGAACCGTTCTCGGACAAGAAGAAGTGGCTGGAGAGCTCTCCACTGTTGTTGAATTCGTTCGAGGTGACATCACCGAGACGTACTGGTTTCGAAACTCAGATGGATTGCTGATTCAACAAAAGCGACCCTCTCCAGACGGATCGTTGATTACGGAGAATCTCGAGTTGTACATCCCCTTTGGAGACCTTGGATTGAAATTGCCCGCCGCGCGCACATCCACTGTGGCTGGTCAAACCATGACCATTCGATTGGCCGCAGTCACCTTCAATCCTGAATTCTCCGACAACGCATTTGATTTAAGGCAAGATTGATGACTGACCTGCCTTTGATTCTCCTCGAAGAAGTTTCCGTCAACCACGAAGAATACGTGGTTTTGGAGCATATTTCTGCGCAGGTCAACGAAGGGGAATTGGTTTATCTCATCGGGAAAACAGGAAGTGGCAAATCAAGTCTTCTCCGCACGCTGTACGGCGATCTTCGCCTGGCTTCCGGCAAAGGCAACGTTTGTGGATATGACTTGCAGGCCTTGAAGCCCCAAACAGTCCACAAGCTCCGCCGCAAATTGGGAATGGTGTTTCAGGACTTTGGTTTGTTGCTTGATCGAAGCGTCGATGCCAATCTAGATTTTGCGCTGCAAGCAACCGGTTGGAAGGACAACAAGGCCAAACGACTGCGCATTGAAGAGGTCCTCACTGCGGTGGGACTTCCCCACAAGGGCTACAAAATGCCATTTGAGCTCAGCGGTGGAGAGCAACAACGCGTGGCCATTGCTCGTGCACTGCTGAACGACCCCCCTCTTTTGTTGGCAGACGAACCCACGGGCAACCTTGATCCGGAAACCACAGAGGAAATATTGGACCTCATACACACATTGCCGAATCAGGGCAAAACCTTGGTCATGGCCACCCACGATTGGGCTTCGATGGACAAACGTCCAGGAAGAGTTTGGAAGTGTGAACATGGCCATATGATTGATACACCCAGACCCATCTCAGTGCGATGAATTCAACCCCGCGCATCGGGGTCGTCATCCCTGCTTTTCAAGACGCAGAAGGCCTGAGGCGAACCCTGCAGGCATTTCAAGAGTTGCCCGTCAAACTTCGGGACAGTTTGGAGATTGCCGTGGTTGACGGGGGGTCGAGCGACGGCACTCTCAGCGTGGTGTCTGAATTCATGTCCTTGTTAACGCATGTGGACAGCCAAGCAGATCAAGGCGTATACGACGCCATGAATCGAGGTGCTCGACAGATTCAGTCTCCTTTTGTGTGGTTTATGGGTGCAGGTGATGTTCCTCAAGCTCCAGGGCTTTCCAAATTGCTTTTCAGACTCAGTAACCACGATGAAGACGCTCACGCTTGCAGTGTCGATGCCATGTCGCCGCGTGAGCCCGGTGTGCCAAAGCAATTCGTCCCCCACTACGATCAATCCATACTTTGGCGCAACACCATCCATCACCAAGGACTGGTTGCGCCCACAAACTGGATCAAGCAAAAGCCTTTTTCCACGGACTACAAAGTGCTCTCCGACTATGCTTGGATTTTAGATCAGCGCAATGACGGAAATCGAATCCATTGTCACGCCGACCTCGTTCTCGCCTCAGTTTCAAGCGGCGGGCTGTCACGGCAATTTGACACGAACTTGTACAAGGAAGAACGAAGAATGAAATTGGGACGCGTAAGCAACGCAGTACATTTGGCTCATACGTTTTGGCTCCCTTGCAAGTGGGCTTTCAAACAAATCTCCAAGGCCCTTTCAATCTGAGGCTCATCCACGCCCCAATGAAAAGATTCGCTGGCTTTTTCTAGGGCAACCTGCCACTCCTTTCGAGGCCGCTTCAAGACCTTATCCATGGCATCCCAAATCGATTGAGGAGTCGCCTCATCGATGACTTCACCCAATCCATGGGAGCGAACCATGGCGGCCACCTCCCTTCGCGCCGTAACCACCATGGGCAAGCGCGCATGCATGAAATCAAAAAGTTTGTTGGGCAAGCTCATTTCGTAATTTCCGTGACTCCCTTTGTCCAAACTCAATCCAACGTCAGCCGACGCAGTCAGCTTTCGAAGATCGTCAAATGGAATCCTCGGAATGCAATGAAGACGTCCCTCCATTGCGGGATCATCGACACGCATCTTGGCCTCCTCCCATTCAATCCCGGCACCGACCAACACGAGGCGTACGCGTTTCATTTCAGGCAAGGCGGCCACAGCTTCAGCAACACCCCTGTCCCGATCCATGTATGCCCCCTGCATCAAAGCAATGGGGATGTCGGTGGGGATGCCATAATCTGCAAAAGCAGCCCTGCCATCTACCTCCAACGATTCTTGCTTCAGCGGCATGTTGCGTACCACCATCACCTCCAACCCGTAAGTTTTTCGGTACGAGTTTGCAATGCTTTCGTTCACAGTAATCATGCAAGGCAGCGATTTCAGTGCCCAACGTTCCAAGATCAACCAAAGTGAACGCTTCAAAGGTTTGCCAGTCAAACCTGCAGCCTGCGTGAAATACTCATGACTGTCATACACGACAGGTAGCTTTCCATACCACACAGCCGGAGCGAGCGTGTCCAAATCGTTGCACCAAATCGCATCCAGACGCGAAGCGTGCTTTTTCAGCCATCGAAGCAGTTCACATTGCAACGAGAGATAGAATTTGGGACCGGCATGTGCAGCGAGCTTCAAACGATATGATTCCCAAGGCCCCTCCCATGGCCCAGAATTGGGCATTTCGCGACCCACCAAAACCGGCGTCCAACCCAACCCATGCAATGTCTCGCATGTTTTCTTCACACGTTGGTCAAACGTGAGGTCATTGGACACCCAAATCGCAATTCGTCGATTGCGACTCACAATTCCCCGTCTTTGACTTTCTGCAAGATTCGCTTGGTGTATCTCGGGAAGTCCCCTTGCATCATCCATCCAAAATATCCTGGGTCCCGATCAAGCACATCCTTCACGCGTTTGCCTGTGTGCTTCCCAAATTGAAAGACCACCTGACCCTCTTCGTCAAACACCAAACGACCCATCAAATCCGCATTGTTCCGCATTTTACAGAATTCCGCAAGTGCCTCCATGTCCGAGGGAACAGGCCCCACCGTATCACCTCGGCTGTCAAGCACCGTTGTGTTCTTGTAGCGCTCCAATTGAGCCAAAAAAACCTCGACCGTAGCCATGGTATCGGGCAAAGCCTCGTGCGCTCCTTCCAAGTCCTTGTCACAATAAAATTTGAAGGCTGCACGAAGCGTGCGCTGCTCCATGCGGTGAAACACATTTTGCACATCAATCAGATGTACTCCTTCCAAGCCAAAGTCAATACCCACACGTAAAAACTCTTCTGCCAGCATGGGAACATCGAAGCGATTGCTGTTGAATCCGCCTAAATCACAACCGTGCAACCACTTCAGCAGTCCTGGCGCAATGCGCTTAAACGTTGGTGCATCCTTCACATCCTCATCATATACACCATGAATGAGACTCGACTCCACTGGAATGGGCATCTCTGGATTGACAAGAATGCGATGGGATTTGCCAGATTCTTCCGGTTTTTGAATGACTGAGCCGTCAGGCATCAATTTGACCATCGCCATCTCCACAATTCGATCGACGCCCACCTTGGTCCCCGTGGTTTCCAAATCAAAAAACACCAAGGGTCGCTTCAAATGAAGCTGAGAAATTTGTTCCATCATGTTCCGAAAGTTCGGTCAACGAACGGCCACATCCACTCGAATGTATTGGAAGCTTGCCGGATGAGCTTCATCCGTGACAAAGGAGCCAGGCGTCTTCTCATCGGGTTGGACCCGACGAACCACCGTGACATCGTAATCGCGACCTTTTTCAAAACCGCGCTCAGACAAGCCCGATGTCAAGCGAATGTAAACATCCATCGCACGCGAAGA
>DCBH01000094.1:0-21521 GCA_002313415.1 Flavobacteriales bacterium UBA1112 | reverse complement strand
TGGTGGATTGAGCAACAATATATTCAACGGTCGGTGTCAGATTCATACGTTGTGTGCGGACTTGTCCGCGATACAGTTGCACGGCCATGACAAGCTCTCCTGCGTTTGCTTCAGCCAATGCCAAAGGTGTCAAGGGTGCAGACCATTGAAGCACAGTTTCATCCACGGCTGACAAGTCGATGCTTTGTATCCGGTCGTCTGCCTTAGGTCGTTCTTCACCTTCCGACTGAGATTGACCTCCCAAATTGGGGTTCACGTCAACGCCAGCACGACCACTTCCGGAATCGGCATTTTCTGACATGTCTCCTTCGAAACGCTCTCCTTCCTCCGCCATCGGCACCCCAGAATCCAAATTTGACGGGGTCGATACTTGAACCGTTGCATCTGCGAAATTGCCAGCCGCCATCGTTTTGTCGATGACAAAAGGCCCTTCGTTCATTTTCTCACTGTTCACCATCGACTCAGGCAGAATGGATGGGAAAACATCCTCGACTGCCATTTCAATGACTGCAGGACCCAAATCTTCGGACAGCACCAATGTTTTACGAATTGTCTGCGTCTGCTGGGGCGTCTGAGCTGGTTGATCGATTTCCAAATTTGGATGTCCCGTTTCTACAATGAACTCGCCGCCAGCAGGCAGGATCAAGTTGAAGGCATCCTGTGTGTCTTCTCGTTTTACATGCTGAACCAACTTCCCCGTTGCCGCGTCTGTGACGAGCAATGCCGCTGGCTTCTCGTCGTTCTGCAAATTTTCTGCATCCAAAGTTAGAATGACCACTTCCTTTTCGAGAGCAGGGACACCGCGCATGATGACCTCAAACAATTGCAGGTCACCACGATTTCCGTTTCGGCGAGAAGCGAGATATCCCATTTCTCCTTTTGCACCGACTACAAACGCCAATTCGTCATCCACACTGTTGATGGGTGCTCCAAGATTTTCAGGATCGGTCCAATCCCCATTGGCATCTTTGGTCGTACGAAATACATCAAAGCCACCCATGCATTCTAGGCCATTGGACGCATAAAATAACGTCTGCCCATCGGCCGCCACAAAAGGCGACATCTCGTCACCCCAAGAGTTGACTTGTTGGCCGAGAGACTCCAGCTTGCTCCAACGTCCCGCCTCATCGATTGAACTTTCGAACAGGTCGTAACCACCCTCTCCACGACGCGTTTTGACACTTGCAATCAAGTGTTGTTTTCCGGGAAAAAAAACGATTTCTCCTTCGAGTGGAATGGTGCGGTCTAAGTACAATGGCTCTGCGACCGTCCAGCCTCTTTCCCATCGGGATGTGGTTTTCAATTCAGGCGTCCAGCCGTCGTCGTCGACAACGATGAGTTCTTGTCCAAACGCATCTGAGCCAATCACCCTAGCATGGTGGCGAACTCCGAGATTTAAATGCGTTGGCTCTCCCCATGTGCTGTCTTTTTGAAGCGAAGACTGATACACGTCGTAATAGTACTCCCTTGTGTTGGGATCCATTCTGCCGTGATTTGTCCCGTTGCTACGAGGTCGATTTGAGGAAAAAAACAGGGTCTTGCCATCTGCCGTAAGCGAGGGATGCGTCTCATTGTTTTGGCTGTTGACGGACATGGGAATGACTTCAGCAGACGTTGGATTCTGCATTTGATTTTCTGCAAAACGTATTTCCGCTAGAATTTTCGAGGCCCACTCTGTGGATCCGTGCTTTTCACCTGCCTTTGCGAAGAAGGCCTCCACATGTTCCCGAACAAGCTCAAATTCGCCCATCCGATGCTCGGCATTGGCCAACCACAACAAAGCATCGACAGGCGGAATCATCTGATTGGGATTAAAGGGATCGAATCTCTTGGTCAAACCACCCTTCGTCACTTCTTCCAACAACAATTTTGCAGCAGGCCAGTCTTCCCCAATCTCCGATATACACACCGCGCGCTTGAACTTCACGACGCGATTTTTGGCGTGAGTTTCGCTTAAGTGCGTCCATACGCGCTCAGCTTCGTGCCAAAACCCTTCTTCCATGAGTATGCTGCCCTCGAAAAAGAGCTCTCCGAATGATTGGTTCGAAAAGGCAGAATCTGTCAACGAAGCAACACCAAGATGGTCATCGAACTTCGCCCATGTCACAGCCTCAAAAGAGATGGCCAAGACAAGAGCAACGAGTTTGGGAGCTGAATTTGCCAAGAACGTGTGTATACAACTTTGTGGTTCAAGTTACCTCGCCTCGCCTTATTTCGACAAAAAGGCAACAAATGCCCGTGCAGCATCATCCCATGGCCGAGAGGCAACAACCTCCAATTAGCTTTCAATGGGACGGTTTAAATCAAAACCTTCGAGATAATCCGCAACGCGACGCACAAAGCTGCCTCCCAACATGCCATCCACCACGCGATGATCATAACTGTGGCTCAGGAACATCATGTGGCGTACAGCAATGACGTCGCCGTGTTCCATCTCAAGCACTGCAGGGCGTTTACGAATGGCGCCTAGCGCCAAAATGCCTACTTGTGGCTGATTGATGATTGGGGTGCCCATGACGTTGCCAAATGTCCCGACGTTGCTCATGGTGTAGGTTCCACCCGCGACGTCGTCAGGCGAAAGTTTTCCGGTTCTTGCACGATCGGCCAAATCGTTCACTTGACGGGCTAAGCCCTGCAAATTGTACTGATCTGCATGCCTGATCACAGGAACAATCAAATTTCCAGATGGCAGTGCAGCAGCCATCCCCAGATGTATGGCTTTGTGCATCAAAATTTTGTCACCGTCCACGCTGGCGTTCACCCCTGGAAAATCCTGAATGGCCCGCACAATTGCCTCAGCGATGAGTGGTGTGAAGGTCAATTTTTCGCCAGTTTTTTCCTGAAAAGCCTTTTTGTTTGCGTTGCGCCACAACACGAGGTTGGTCACATCTGCCTCAACAAAGGACGTCACGTGCGGACTCGTCTGTACGCTACGCACCATGTGATCCGCAATCATTTTCCGCATCCGATCCATCTCCACAATGTCATGAGCGCCGTCCAAGCTTGCAGACACTTTGGGAGCTGAGGCTTCTTTTTTGGACGAAACCGGCATTGCAGGTGTGGGCACCGGGGTTGGCATGGGCGCCGCAATCGGAGCGGGTGGAACCCCACCGCCTCGTTGACTGACGTAGCTGAGAATGTCTTTCTTCGTCACCCTTCCCTCAGACCCCGTTCCTTGCACTTGCTCAAGTTCCGCCATTCCAATCCCCTCTTTTTGGGCGATGCTTCTGACGAGTGGCGAATAGAAGCGTCCAGAAGGACCTTTTCTCGCTGGTGCATCGTCCAGAGGAGCCATCGCCGCTGCAACAATTTCAGGCGTTGGCTTCAACGTTGAATCCGAGGTCTCCGTCTGTTCAACATCATCCTGAGTCGTTTCTGAAGTCTCGGCTGTGGACACGGACCCTTCTGTTTCTCCGCCCGTATTAAATCGGGCAATCACTGACCCCACCTGTACCACATCACCCTCCGACACACACCATTCGACCAAGCTGCCATCTTCAGGAGCAGGCACCTCTGAATCCACCTTGTCCGTGGCAATTTCGACAATGGACTCATCCACTTCGACCCTCGCACCTGCTTCAACCAAGAGTTTGGTGATTGTAGCCTCCGCTACACTTTCGCCCATTTTGGGCAGGAGAATATCAATGATTGCCATAAGAGATGATTGCTCGTCGCGAAATTAAGGCATCTGCCACCACCGAAAGGTCCTTTCGCCAATGGTAATCTTGGGCATGAGTAAATGCCTTTCGATCGGCGGCTTTGCCTGGCAATCCCTCGGACAGTTCCAGTCCGTATTGCACCGGCATTTGCAAATTTCCTGGACTGACCCAGGTGAAATTTCCCACAATCACCCTCACTGAAAATCGCACCCAATCAATTCGGCCTGTCGCCCACATGGCAGGAGCAGTGAACAAAACGAGAAAGGCAAAAACGACATCAAATACGCGTTTGGAACGGGCCACTTCGGGGCGATGAAGTCCCCGTTGAAATGCGACAAATGCCTCTCGTGACGCGCCTCCACTTGACATTACATCTCCCACATCAGTCCATGCAATTCTGCACTTCACGCCATGTTTACCTAACATGGGGAGCGCATCTACGATGGATTCAGTGCGCACATCTTTCCCACTGAAAACCACCTCATCGATGTTGTGTATTTGGACTGCTTCCTCAACATCTCGGAGACGGCCCACCCATGGCACACCCTGAAGCTGAGGCAGGTCCTGAGGTGCATCTTTTCCAGCCCACAATGCGTTCATGCTCAACCTCACGCGCTCTCCCTCATTGCGACGCAACAAATCTGCCATGTCAACCACATCGTCCCGAGCAACCAACAGACGTCGGATGTGATATGGATTGCCATTTCGTTTCAAAGCGCGTACCATGACAACCGTATGAATCAGGGCGTGCAACAAAAGCAGAACCAAAACGACAGCCCTGCTGAATCGCCATGACTCGGGGAATAAGCTGTACGTGGCCAGCGTCACAAGTGAAGCGACAAGCCATGACAAAACGTGCCGCGATGCCCCCCTCATCGCCCGTGCATCCCGATATCCACCACCGGCCCACATGCAAGCCAGTTGAACTGCCAACAAGCCAGCGCCTTGCCAACCTGCATCGGGCCAAACAAAAGACTTGCCCAGCCATACGTGAGAAGCAACCATGACGAGGGTTAAAGCCAACATGGTTGCAGTCGCCACGCGAATCAAATCTCCCCAACGACTGATTCCCCGGCGAATCACTGCCAATGCAGCGCGTCCGTATATCGCTGAGCGGATCATCCAGGAAAAAGCACGGGCTTGGCGGCCTTCAAAATGCTTCGCGGCAAACAGCAGCATGGCGCGATAAAAGACCATGACGTAATTCAGGCTGCCTTTTTTGGTGGACTCGCCTTTGTAATGAATGATGCTCGTCTCCGCGAAATAATGATTTTCCCATCCTCCTTCAATCAACCTCCAACTTAAATCGATGTCCTCTCCATACATGAAGAATTGCTCATCAAGCAGTCCCACTTCATCCAAGGCGACTTTGTTCATCCACATGAAAGCTCCCGACAAAATGTCGACTTCAGCAGTCTCTTGCTCACCTACGTGTCCAGCATAGTAAGCGTTGAATTGTTTGGAACGAGAAGCAATTCGATGCAACCCCGACATCCGACAAAAGGCCGCCCACGGAGTTGGCAACCCCCTTTTTGATTCAGGCAAATACTTTCCCTTGCCGTCATACATGGGCACTCCCATGCCTCCAAGCTTGGGATGATTGTGAGCGTATGAAAGACACTTGCGGAACGTATCCTCACGTACAACCGTATCTGGATTGAGTAACAACACGTTTCTGCCAGCGCAAACCCTCAATGCTTGGTTGTTTGCCTTGGAAAAGCCAAGGTTCTCCTCGTTGGAAATGACTTGAACCCAAGGGAATCGTTCTCTGACCATGTCAACAGAGCCGTCGACACTTCGATTGTCCACGACCCACACATCCATTGACATGTCGCCTTTTGCGCGTTCCACGGATACAAGGCACTGCTCGAGGAAAGCTCGAACATTGTAACTCACAATGATGACACTTAGGTCTGTCACCCTTTGTAAGGAAGTCGATTCAACAAGGAACTTGAAAGCGTAGCCTCATCAGCATATTGAAGGGCCTCTCCCACCGATACGCCACGAGCAAGGGCGGTCAGGAGCACATTTGATTCTGTGAGCTTTTTGGCCAAATAAAAGGCAGTGGTGTCCCCTTCCATGGACGCGGGCAGCGCAAGAATCACTTCTTTCACATCAACCGTTCCAGCACGAGACACCAACCCGTCTACATCCAAGTCTGCCGGGCCCACCCCGTCCATTGGACTGATGACACCTCCAAGGACGTGGTAAACACCGCGATATTCTCCCATGCTTTCCAATGCCAGCAAATCTCTGACATCCTCCACCACACAAATCGTGGTGGCATCCCTGTGTGGATTCAAACAAATGTTGCACGTTTCCTCCTCGGTCGGATTGTTGCATACGTTGCACGCCTGAACCCCTTCACGCATGGCCACCAAAGCCTCGGCAAAATCGCGCACGCGATCCTCATCACGTGCGAGCATGTTTAACACCAATCGGAGTGCAGTCCGACGCCCCACGCCAGGCAAGGTGGCCATCTGGTCCACTGCGGCTTCAATCAATCGCGAAGGAATCTGCACCGCACGAAGGTACACCAAGGCTCAAGTTGAGGGTACACTTCAACACGTACATTTGGTCACATGACACCAACAACCGTTTTGCTTATTGCCATAGGTTATGTAGCTGTGCTTTTAGGCATTGCGCAATGGTCCGTTCGCAGAAGCGCAAACGACGATTCAGAGGCGCGATTTTTCGTGGCCAGCCAACAAGCCCCGTGGTATGTTGTCGCCTTTGGCATGATTGGTGCCTCACTTTCCGGTGTCACATTTTTAAGCATACCAGGCTGGGTCCGTGATCAAGAGTGGACTTACATGCAGATGGTGTTCGGATACAGCCTGGGGTATGTCATTGTTGCGACCATCCTCCTCCCCCTTTATTACAAGCTCAAGCTCACCAGCATATACCGTTTTTTGGGCACGCGATTTGGCGACAGTGCTCACAAAACAGGTGCCTCTTTTTTCATCTTGAGTCGGGTCATTGGCGCCTCATTCAGACTCTTTCTTGTGGCACTGGTGGTTGATGTTTTGGTTTTGGAACCTGTCTACGGTGGCGCCACGCCTTGGACTTGGTTTGGGTTCACCACGGCAAGCATTTTGGCAGTCATTTATCTCTACACGAAAAAAGGTGGCATGGGGACAGTGATTTGGACAGACACCCTTCAAACGGCCTGCATGCTTCTCGCTGTCGTGTTGACGATCGGAGGAATTTTACGCGCTGGCGATTTCGTGTGGATGGATTTGCCAGAGGTCTTGGCTTCCACAGATTTGACCCAAATCTGGGTGACAGAAGATTGGAGAATGAGCAATCACTGGGTCAAACACATCCTAGCCGGGATGTTTGTCACAATTGCAATGACTGGACTTGATCAAGACATGATGCAGAAAAACCTAGCCTGCAGAAATCTGCGAGAAGCCCAATGGAACATGGGTTCTTTCACAATCATTCTGGTCGGAGCAAATGTCTTGTTTTTGACCATGGGAGCACTTCTGTGGATGCATGCAGAAAACATCAACATGGCCTTACCCCAAGCCACGGACCGACTCTACCCGCTCATTGCTCTGGGAGGCTCTCTTGGACCTGCGCTTGGAGTGGCCTTTGTCGTAGGCCTGTTGGCTTCGGCGTTCAGCTCCGCGGATTCCGCACTGACCGCACTGACCACATCCACTTGTGTGGACCTTCTCGAGACACAGAAAATGAAGCATGAACTTGCCTCTCGGACCCGCAGGCGTGTGCACCTTGGCATGACTGTTCTCCTTTGGATTGTCATCATGGCGTTTCGCATGGTCAATGACACTTCGGTTGTGGCGGCTCTGTTTACTGCAGCCAATTACACCTACGGGCCATTACTCGGACTGTTTTCCGTAGGCATGTTTACCACATGGAATCCCGAGACCAAAATCATTCCATGGGTATGCGTTCTCGCTCCTGCACTTGGTTACGGAATTGAGCACATGCTCTTGGACTTGTTCAATTTTAGTTTTGGATTTGCCTTGCTGCCAATCAATGGCCTGCTTACTGCTCTTGGACTCGCCCTGATATCTCAAAAAAGACTGGTCTGATTGTCGGGATGACGATGTAGTTTTGACCTCGCATTTACGAACGATCAACACCCATGGAACAAACCACTTCCGACCTCCTGCAACGCCTTAGTGAATCCGCCACCATTGCCATGGCGAGAAAGGCTCGTGAGCTGAAGGACCAAGGAATCGATGTCATTTCTCTTTCACTCGGCGAGCCCGATTTCGATACGCCATCTGACATGAAAGAAGCTGGGATCTTGTCAATCCAGGCCAACGAGACACACTATACACCGGTACCTGGGACTCCACGTATTCGAAAGGCAATCACAGAGAAATTCAAACGTGACAATGACCTGGACTACACCATGGATCAAGTTGTCGTAAGCACGGGGGCCAAGCAGAGTTTAGCCAATGTGGTGTTGTCGCTTGTAAATCCGGGAGATGAGGTCATTCTCCCGGCTCCATACTGGGTGAGCTATGAGGAAATCGTCAAAGTGGCGGGTGGCGTTCCTGTGGTGTTGTCCACTCGCATTGACAACGACTACAAAATCCTGCCCGGCGAACTAGAAGCAGCCATCACACCGAAGACACGCTTGGTGATGTACTCCTCACCTTGCAATCCCTCGGGATCGGTTTACACGAATGAGGAAACAGCGGCCTTGGCAGATGTTTTGCGCAAATACGATCGCATCATCACCGTCAGCGATGAAATCTACGAGCTCATCAACTTCACGGACAAGCACGCATCGATGGCAGCGCAGCCTGGCATGTGGGAGCGCACTGTGACTGTCAATGGTGTGTCAAAGGGTTTTGCCATGACGGGATGGCGCTTGGGCTACATCGGGGCGCCGACCTGGATTGCAGCCGCTTGCACCAAAATTCAGGGACAATTCACCTCTGCCCCATCTAGCATCACCCAAGCTGCATCGGCAGCTGCTCTGGAAGCCGACCCATCTGTGGTAAGTGACATGGTTGACGCTTTTCGTCGACGTCGCGCTTTGATGGTCGAAGGATTGAGTCAAGTCCCAGGATTCAAAGTCAACCAACCAATGGGCGCATTCTACGTCTTTCCCGATGTATCTGCTTTGTTTGGGAAATCCTTTCAAGACACAACACTGAAAAACGCCGATGATGTAGCTCTGTACTTGCTTGAAGAGGCCAAGGTCGCGTCAGTCAGCGGTGCGGCTTTCGGAACCCCCGAGTGCATACGCCTTTCCTATGCCGCGTCAG
The DNA here is from genome assembly GCA_002313415.1 of Flavobacteriales bacterium UBA1112. Classification (GTDB taxonomy): domain Bacteria; phylum Bacteroidota; class Bacteroidia; order Flavobacteriales_D; family Sanyastnellaceae; genus UBA11663. Next base: position 12,610 of record DCBH01000094.1, on the reverse strand, counting down.
ACGACGTCCTCGCCGAGGCCGTGCGACGCATTGAACGTGCGTGTCGACAGTTGTCCTGACTTCTTCGAAGTTCCGAACTTAGGCTTCATGAGTAAATCCCACATGCCAACGTCCCTCCACAAGTTGCCTTGGTCCAAGCCAAGGGTCTGCGTTGTTGGAGATGTCATGGTTGATGCATACATGTGGGGGAACATTCAACGCAAGAGCCCGGAAGCTCCCGTACCCGTCGTTGAAGTATCGAGACGAGAAGAACGCGTCGGTGGCGCGGCCAATGTTGTCAAAAATCTTCATGCACTTGGTGCTGACATTGACATCATCAGCGTCATCGGCGACGACCAAGCAGGTCGTGAATTAACGTCACTGTTGGATACGATGTGCACACCGCATTTGATTGTGGACGACAAGCGCCCAACGACAGTGAAAACACGAGTCATCAGCGATGGCAGCCACGTCGTGCGCATCGATGAGGAGTCCGCCGAAGAAGTGTCCGAAAACGTTTCTCATCTGGCGCTGAAATCCCTCAAGCACATCTTGCAGGGCAATCGAAAACCCGAAATTGTTGTCCTTGAGGACTACGACAAAGGCATGATGACTGAGCGTTTCATTGAAGATGTCCTCGAAACTTGTACTGAAGCTGGAGTGCCTGTGGCTGTTGACCCGAAACTTCGCCATTTCTCTGCCTACCAAGGTGTAGACTTGTTCAAGCCCAACTTAAAAGAACTCAATGAAGGTCTCGGACTGCAAGTCCAAGCCCATCCCTCCGACCGCGAGTCCATGATTTCGGCAATCGAAACACTTGTGACGACATTGAATTGCAAACGTGCATTTGTGACTTTGGGAGAATTCGGTTCTTGGATTCACGCACCCAATGAAGGCGTGAATCATTTGCACATACCGGCCATTCCAAGAGATGTAACTGATGTAAGTGGCGCTGGAGATACGGTCATTGCAACGGCCTCCCTGATGCTGGCCTCGCAAGCGGAAGCCATTTCTATGGCCGCAGTGGCCAACTTGGCTGGTGGCTGGGTGTGTGAGCGTGTAGGTGTGGTTCCAATCACGAGAGAGGCACTCGAAGGAGAACTGCCTCGTCTAGGACTTCCAACATCCTCGTGAATTGAGTTGGCAGTCATTCAGAGAACGAGCCAATGTTTGGCTTTACCACAGCAAGGAACAGGTCCTTGGATCATTTCAATGGCTCACCCTTGTGGTCAATCTCACCGCCCTATCTGTACTCGCCATTTACTATGGTTACGACCACGATGCAGCTACAGCAGCATCCTTGTTCGACGTCGTCAAGTTCAGTTTCGCATTCTATGTGCTCCACTATCTCCTGCGGGCCCTGTATCATTTCCACCCCAAGACCTTTTTCATGGAAACTTGGGCGGAGGGCGCTGTGATGACTGTGCTGCTTGTCGAGGGCGTGGGCGACCTCTTTTTTGGCGCTCCTCCCTTGGAACAAGCGTTATCCGTTCTCATGCCAAGCTTCGGAGATTTCAGTACATTTTTAATCCAAGGTTATCTCTTCATTGCTGTTTTGATGGGATGGATGAGGCCAGAGTCGCGACTGCCCCAAGTCAAACTCAACCCTGCTGTCATTTTCATCTTGAGCTTCTTGCTGTTGATCGGCGTGGGTACATGGCTCTTAAGCATGCCAATGATGACCACCATCAATGGCGGCATGCCTTGGGTTGACGCTCTGTTTACCGCCACAAGCGCCACATGCGTGACTGGATTAATGAGTGTCGACACCATGACCTACTTCACTTCACGGGGCCACTGGGTGCTTCTTGCTCTTATCCAACTTGGCGGACTGAACTTCATTGCATTTGGCAGCTTTCTCGCATTGGCCTCGAAGTTCGGTGTCGCAGTCAAGCAGCACGACGTGATCGAAGATTTTGTAAACAGCGAAAGCTTGTTGGGAAGCAGTGGCACCCTAGGAAAAGTGATTGCTTGGTGTCTGGGAATTGAGGCCTTGGGGGCCATGGCCCTCATGGCCCTGTGGTCCCCAGATGTGGTTTTTGATGACTGGAATGACCGCTTGTTTTCATCTGTATTCCACAGCGTTTCCGCATTCAACAATGCGGGAATCACTCTTTTCACCGATGGCCTTGCTCACCCATGGGTGTCGACCAATTGGCTGGTTCATTGGGTGATTACTCTTTTGGTTTTTCTAGGGGCACTAGGCATGGTTGCGATGTTCGATTTGTTTGATTTCAGCAAACTCCGTGAGCGCATGGCACAACCTTGGAAGACCATTTCTTTCCCCGCGAAAATTGCGTTGTATTTCTCATTCATCCTCGTGGCTTTCGGCAGCGTGGCGTTTGTCTTGCTCGAGTGGAATGGAACCTTATCTGGCATGTCAGGATTTGGCAAATTCACCACTGCTGTGTTCCAAAGTGTCACCAGAACAAGCGGATTCAATACGGTCGACATCGGAGTGGTGAGCATGCCCATGCTTTTCTTGCTCTTGATTCTCATGTTCATCGGCGCCTCCTCAAGCTCAACGGGAGGAGGCATCAAGACTTCGACTCTCGCCATCGTAATGGCAGACGTGTGGCGCACTGTGCGAGGCGGAGATCACGTCCAGATCTTCAAAAGAACCGTCAATTCCGTTCTTCGAAGCCGCGCATACAGTGTGCTCTTGTTCTTCTTGTTTGGGAATTTGTTGGGGGTATTTGTGTTGACTCTCACAGAATCTGAACTGGTGCTGTCGGGACAATCATCCTTCTTTGATTTGGCTTTTGAACACGTCAGCGCCATGGGTACCGTAGGTCTCAGCACAGGGATTACGCCACTTTTAAGTTCGTGGGGCAAAGGAATTCTTGCATTCGCCATGTTTGTGGGCCGCGTGGGAACGTTGACCGTTGCCTTTGCCGTGGGCGGACGAACCTCGCATTCTCACTTCAAATACCCCGAGGGGCATACCATGGTTGGTTGAATGCGCTCTCAGACCTCCTTTTCCATCTTTGTACCAAATCATTTCCATGGGCACCCGCATCACTCCCTACGTTACGCCTGAAGAGGAAGCAAAGAAGACACAGGTCGCACGCATGTTCGATGGGATTGCGCATCGATACGACTTCCTGAATCACTTTTTCTCCCTCGGAATTGATGTTCTCTGGAGAAAAACATGCATTCGTACACTGCGTCGAGAAGCTCCCTCAAAACTGCTCGATGTTGCTACAGGAACCGCCGATTTTGCCATTGAGGCCGTGCGAATGGGGCTGGATGTTCACGTCACTGGAGTGGACATCAGCGAAGGCATGCTCGCGGTAGGAAGAGACAAGATTGCCGCACGAAATTGGAACGATCGAATCCACCTCATTCAGGGCGACTCCGTGGATTTGCCTTTTGAGGATCACACCTTCGATGCCTATACAGTGGCTTTTGGCGTCCGCAACTTTGAAAACTTGCAAGGAGGTCTAAGGGAAATGTTGCGCGTTCTCAAGCCAGGAGCACTTGGATTGGTTTTGGAATTCAGCAAACCCAAACACTTTCCAGTCAAGCAAATTTTTGGTCTCTATTTCAAACACATCATGCCGACCGTGGGCAAATGGGTGAGCAAAGACCCTGCAGCCTACTCCTACCTGCCAGAAAGCGTGCAAGCCTTTCCTGAAGGTGATAGATTTCTCGATGAAATGCGCCAAGCCGGATATGTGGACGTCAGCGTAAAAAGTTTGACGGGTGGCATCGCTTCAATGTACACAGGCCGAAAGCCGAAGAAATGATCCTTCGCATTCTTCCAAGTACCTTGGCCGAAGAAACGATTTGGGCACCCCCGAGCAAGAGCATCATGCAACGCATTGTGGCCGTTGCCACCTTGGCCCAAGGCAGGACCATGATCGCACGTCCGTCGGAATCTGATGACTGCACGCACGCTTTGATGATGGCTGCTCAGCTCGGTGCCGAAGTGGAACTCGGTGAAGATGCCATCGCCATACAAGGCCGTTTCCCATTGGCACCACGCTCAACCAATTTGACCCCTGGAGAATCTGGCCTGGGTTTACGAATGTTTGGGGTCTTGGCCTCCCTTCATGACAGTCCTCTGACCTTGACGCGATCAGGAAGTTTGTTGTCACGGCATCTTCGCGGTTTTGCAGACGCGCTTGGCGAATTTGGCGTCCACGTCAAGCATGCCGCCCCAGGACAACATCCCACTGTGCAGGGTCCACTTCAGGGCAAGGAAGTGCATTTAGATGTGTCAGGCAGCAGTCAAGTTTTGACTGGGTTGTTGTGTGCTTTGGCCCATGCTCAGGCAGACTCAAAGCTTCATTTGCATGGGGTTGTGAGCCGACCGTATGTCCAAATGACACTTGAGGTTCTCGAGGACATGGCCATCAAAATCGAAGTGCTCGAAGAGAACGCGCAGGAGCGTACATGGACATTGCGAGTGCCAGGAAACCAACGCGCTCAAGCCTTGGACGTGGCCATCGACGGAGATTGGTCTGCTGCAGCTTTCCTCCTTGGACTGGGTGCACTTTGTGCACCACATCACCTCAATGTTGAGGGGCTTCACAGCAGCTACACCCAAGCAGATGAATCCATCAAAGGTGCACTTTTGTTCGGAGGATGTCGATTGGCAGGCACTGAAGGAGGAGTTCAAGTCCTGGCCGGCAAGCCCAAATCTTTTCAGGTCGACCTGACCGACAGTCCCGATCTCTTCCCCCCTTTGGCTGCACTTGCCGCCTTTGGAAAAAACCCGAGTTTCCTCCGAGGAATTCACCGATTGGGAAACAAAGAATCCAACCGCGGACAAGCCATCCAAAGGGAATGGGCGCGTGTGGGCATTCAGGTCGATCTCGACCAGTCCAAAGACGTCATGACCATTCATCCAGGCCCCATACGCGAGGGGCGAATGTCTTCGCACGGAGATCATCGAATGGCGATGGCGGCAGCCTTGCTTGGCGCCGCTGGCGCACCCATCGAAATCGAAGGTGCAGAAGCTGTTTCAAAAAGCTATCCTGCCTTTTTTGATGATTTGGAAGCGCTCGGGGTCCACATTCAAGTGGTAGCGCCATGATTGCTGCTCGCCCCCTTTAAAGCCACACATGCAGTGGCAGTGGCCCCCATGCCTCCCATCAAAGGGCCAATTGTCCACGCCAAAACTGGCACAGACATCCACAGCGCAAATGGGATTCCCACACGAAGTGCAGTGCCAGAATGTCGAAGTGAGGACTTCAAACCAGACCATGCGTCTTTTCCCTCCCGCTCCCAAACATAGTCCATGACCGAGGCGCCATAGGCCCATGCACCAATCATCCATGCCATGGTCAAGGTCAGAGGGCTCAGGACTGGCGCAGTCAATCCAATTGCCCACAAAACAAGTGTCAGCGACCATTCAAACGAAGCCAGAAGCATTGCCGACCGGAGGCCACGAATGGCATCTCTGAACCATCGACCCCACGAAAATGGGAGAGTCACACCTGTAATTTGTTTTTCTACAGCTTCGCTGACTGCAGCCAGCAACGGACCCATCACAACCAGCACAACATACTTGGTCAACTTGATTTTAACGACCAAAAGCAGCAACCAAATCAACCACTCCACAACCGACTGAAGCAAATCACTCCTGATTTCCGGCATCCACATCGACAGCATCCAATCTGTCACACGGTCGGCGGCAATGGCAATGCCCCACCAGCCCAACGCAGCCAAACCCAATGTCATGGCTGCACCGGGAACAAACCACCACGCCAAAGGACCTCGCAACAGCAACCAAGCGCGCCGATGCGTCCATCGCATTTCGCTCCATGTTCTCATGGTACGAATGTGAGAAAGTGTGGTCGTCTATGCCCCATTGACCTCGAAAAAGATGTGAACTTCCCCTCATGCGGATTCATTTGATCGCCATTGGCGGAAGTGCCATGCACAACTTTGCATTGGCGCTCGCTGACGCAGGACATGTCATCACAGGGAGCGACGATCAAATTTTTGAGCCAAGTCGAGGCCGACTGCAAGAAGCAGGCTTGTTGCCATCCGAGGAAGGTTGGAACGCCGATAAAATCACTCCAGATCTCGATGTGGTCATCCTCGGCATGCACGCCCAAAAGGACAATCCTGAGTTAAAGCGAGCGCAGGACTTGGGAATTCGAATCCAGAGTTATCCAGAATTCCTGAGGTTTGCCACGGAATCAAAACGGCGATTGGTGGTGGCAGGAAGTCACGGAAAAACCACTGTCACTTCCATGATTTTGCATGCCATGAACAAGTCAGGCAGGCGAACAGACCTCATGGTAGGTGCGCAAATCAAAGGCTTCGATCGCATGGTGGATCTTCAAGACAACCACGAGTGGGCTGTCATTGAGGGCGACGAATACCTCAGCTCCCCCATCGATTCGCGTCCCAAATTCTTGTGGTACGGCCCCCATGTCACCGTGGTCACCGGAATCGCGTGGGACCACGTCAACGTCTTTCCAACAGAAACAAGCTACATCCGTCAATTTGAGATGTATTTGGCGACAGTGCAAATGAATGGCATCGTCATCCACTGCATGGAAGATGACACACTCAACACCGTTGTTTCACGGATAAAATCGTCTCGGCCAGACATCCAATGGGTAGGCTATGCCACACCGTCCCACACACCTACAACGCACGGAAGCATTGTGACCTTTGAGGATGGAACCTCCCTTTCCCTTGACTTGCTCGGAGCACACAACATGCAAAATTTGGCTGCTGCACGAGCCTGTTTTCGGGCCATGGGCTACACGACAAACGAATTTGACAAACACATGCGGGACTTCACTGGAGCCGCAAGAAGACTGGAAATCATTCATGAAGACGTGGCGCGAAACTTTGTTGCTTTTCGCGACTTCGCCCATGCGCCATCCAAACTAAGAGCCACTCAGGCCTCAGTCGTGAATCAATTTCCAAATCGGAAGGTTACCGCAGTCTTTGAACTTCACACTTACAGCAGTCTGAGCAAATCATTCATTCCCCAATACAGCGAGGCCATGAATGAGGTAGATCACGCCATTGTCTACTTCGATCCTTCAGTTGTCCAACACAAACGCTTGGAGGAACTCAGCCCTGAATTTGTCAAAGATTCCTTCGCCAGGGACAACCTCGAGGTCTTTACCAAAACAAATGATTTAAAGCGCCGGCTGTCACAAGTTCCCAGTGAAAATCACGTTCTCCTGATGATGAGCAGCGGCAGATTTGGCGGAGTCATATTCAACCCAGCCCCACATCAAGCGACATCATGACAATGAATCCACCGATGAAGCCCAGTGTAGCGACATCGGTGTATTTGTCGCGCTGTGTCTCGGGAATGACCTCCTCGACCACCACATAAATCATCGCACCTGCAGCAAAGGCTAGTGCGTAGGGCAAAATTGGGCGCATGGTGATGACTGCCAGCGCACCAACAACTCCCGCGACAGGCTCCACAATTGCAGACAATTGTCCATACCACCACGCCTTAGACCTCGATACACCCTCACGGCGCAAGGGCATGCTGACCGACAGCCCTTCTGGGAAATTTTGTATTCCAATTCCAATCGCCAAAGCCACAGCTCCCGCAGTTGTTGCCCCATCAAGTCCAAGCGCAGCCCCACCAAAAAGCACTCCAACAGCAAGCCCCTCCGGAATGTTGTGCAATGTGATGGCCAAGACCAACAAGGTGGTTCGATGCCAGTCTGTCGCGGGGCCTTCAGCCTCCTCCTTCTTGAAATTGATGTGCAAGTGTGGTGTTAATTTGTCCAAGGCATAAATAAATAATGCTCCCAAGGCAAAACCGATGGCAGGCGGACCAACCTTGGCAAAGCCTTCGCCTCCAGTCATATCTATGGCAGGTGCCAGCAACGACCAAAAACTCGCCGCCACCATCACCCCTCCTGTGAACCCCAACATGCCGTCGAACAGCCTTCGATTCACGGATTTGAATGGAAACACGAGTGCCGCCCCAGCGGCTGTCATCGCCCAGGTGAACAACGTCGCCAAAAGCGCCGACATCACAGGGCCAAGTCCCTCAAACCAAGCAATCAGATTTTCCATGTCACTCCTGAGCTTTGCACACCAACAATTGGTCCAGCCAAGTCACTGGAAACGTTGTGATGTCCTCCGGCAAAAGGGTGCTCCCGAGCGAAATGCCCCTGGCACTCATCGCGGAAAGCGTATCATCGCTTCCATCTCTGACACCTTTGACTTTGCATCGAACCACTGGATCCAAATCTGCAAGGACGCAGATTTCTCCTTCTGGATGAAATGTGCCGTCGGCTTTGGGAATAGGGTCTCCGTGAGGATCAGATTTGGGATGACCCAAGTAGGCATCCAAGCGCTCCACGAGCTCCAAACTGTCTACGTGCTCCAGCTGCTCAGCAATGTCATGAACTTCTTCCCACCCAAAACCCAAGCGCTGAACGAGAAACGTTTCCCAAAGCCTGTGTTTTCTGACCAAGGACAACGCCAATTTTCGTCCTGTCGCTGTCAATCGAGCTCCATGGTAAGGTCGGTGTTCAGCCCATCCCAATTCCGACAGGACTTGAACCATTGCCGTCACACTTGGAGGCTTTACCCCTAGATGCACGGCCATTTGACTTGTGGACACCCAAGTCGATGCGTGACCATGAGCCAAGGCATAAAGCGCCTTCAGGTGATCTTCTCGTTGTGTACTCTTGGACATGTGTCAAAGGTAAAGCAGCTTCGTGCATTTTTAGACGTGACTAAAAATCCAACGTCATAGAAAGTATTTTTCTCTCCGGTTTTGAACGACCTTGCCCACCATGAAGCGCCTGTTCATTGTTCGACACGGCAAAGCCATGCCGCAGGAGAATGGTTCAGACTTCGAACGCGTCCTCTCCGAAAGAGGAACAGCGGATGCACGCGCACTTGGTCAGTGGACCTCGAACGTGCGTCTCCATGGGCATCCCATACTCGTTAGTCCCGCAAAACGCACACATTCCACGGCGCAACATCTCTGTCAAGTATGGGGTGAATCAGAGGAACAAATTCAGATTGAGGAACAGGCCTATCTTGCTTCTGACCGGGCTTGGCTGAAATGGATTAACAATTGGCCGGACCAATATGAAAGTGGTTGGATTGTGGGGCACAATCCAGGTTTAAGTGAATTGGTAGAGAGGTTGACAGACCAAAACATGTGGCTTCCCACGTGTGGTCTTGCGGAAATTTCCTTGGAAGTCAACTCGTGGACGGAAGTGTTCGCAGGCACAGGCAGATTGAGAGGATTGTTCACCCCAAAATCAGCCATGAGACCATGACAAGAACAAGATGGGAATGGTGGATTGCGGGTTCATTGGTGCTTGGATTCGTTTGGCGATTTAGCGAGCTTACCATGTATTTCCTCGCTGCGGTCGCACTCAGCTTTATTGGCAGACCCGTTGTCAGTTGGGTGGCAAAACGCCGCCTAGGGAAAAGGCAGCTGGGCACCAACTTGGGGGCAGCAATTGCGCTTGCGCTCATTTTGCTGTTTAGTGTGGGCGTTTTGATGCTTTTCGCTCCCCTCGTTCAGGAGCAAATTCAAGCTTTGGGCAAACTCGACCCCAAGGAACTCACCCGTCACTGGAACACAGCACTGGCGAAGTTAGATTCATGGACTTTTGGCATCGACCTCAGCAGCAAAGGAATGAGCAACAGCGGCTATCTCGCCGAACAAGCCATGGATTTGGTCCAATTCAGCAGTGCCAGCTCACTCTTTTCAGGAATCCTTTCTTCCATCGGCAACGTTTTCGTGACAGGTTTCTCTGTGGCCTTCATGGCGTTCTTTCTCATGCGCGAGCCAAAACTATTTGCGAATCTCATGTTGGCGTTGACACCAGAGCCCAAGCACGCCGCAATGACCAGAATCTTGGACCGTTCAGGCCACATGCTCACACGATATTTCGGCGGACTTGTCCTTCAAATCGTCATTGTGACCTTGATTGTTGGGCTTGGGCTCACTTTTCTTGGCATCCCGCATGGATGGCTCCTTGGTTTGCTCGCTGGTCTGTGCAATTTGATTCCCTACCTCGGACCTTTGCTGGGAGCTGGTGTGGGGGCACTCGTGATGATTTCAAGTGGGGTCGACTGGTATGACTTTGGCTGGGCCATGGGAGCCTATTTGGCAGCTCAAGCCGTTGACAATGTCTTCACTCAGCCAGTCATCTTTGCCAAACGGGTCTTTGCCCATCCCCTTGAAATATTTGTCGTCATTTCAGTTGCTGGGAGCTTGGCCGGGCCCGTAGGTATGGTCTTGGCCATTCCCACCTACACCCTGTTCCGCATTGTCGCGACAGAATTTTTTCAGGAGTTTCCGTGGATTCAAGCTTTGACGCAAAGCATGGCAGAACGAGAAAAAGCGGAGGATTGAGCTCGTTGTGAACGGTCAGTGTGAACAACTCCACAAGATTTGGCTGCGTAGTTGATGGTGCGCATGAAGTCCCTTTGGACTATCTTTAAATCCCGTAACTACGGGACATGCCTCTTCCACATTCTTCCTCCTCCTCAGAGGCCCTCGCAAGCGGGCGCAACAGCCGTTACATTTTTGTTACGGGAGGAGTAAGCAGCAGTCTCGGAAAGGGAATCGTAAGTGCATCCTTGGCAAAATTGTTGCAAGCAAGAGGGTACAAAGTGACGATTCAGAAACTTGATCCCTACATCAATGTGGATCCCGGCACTTTGAATCCATATGAACACGGTGAATGCTACGTCACCGTTGATGGCGCGGAAACCGACTTGGACCTCGGCCATTATGAGAGGTTTCTGAATGTCCACACAACTCGGGCAAACAACATCACCACAGGTCGAATTTATCAGAGCGTCATTGACAAGGAGCGCCGTGGAGAATATCTCGGAAAGACAGTCCAAATCATACCCCACATCACTGATGAAATCAAAAGATGTGTCCAAATTCTAGGTTCCAAACATGACTATGACTTTGTCATCACCGAGATTGGTGGAACCGTGGGCGACATCGAATCGCTTCCCTACATCGAGGCAGTTCGCCAGATGAAGTGGGAATCGCCCGAAGACACCTTGGTGGTTCACTTGACATTGATTCCCTATCTCAGTGCGGCAGGAGAGTTGAAAACCAAGCCTACACAACACTCCGTCAAACAATTGCTAGAATTTGGGGTCCAACCAGACGTCCTCGTGTGTCGCACAGAGCACCCGCTTCCCAATTCCGTGCGAAGCAAGCTTGCCCGCTTCTGCAATGTCGCTTCAAATGCAGTCATTGAAAGCATCGACGCCGACACCATCTATGATGTGCCCTTGCTCATGCAAGAGGAAAGGTTTGACGAGGTGGTCTTGGGTAAACTTGGTATGGATGGTGGCGATACCCTCGCAAATTTGGATACTTGGAAAGATTTTTTGCAACGCTACAAAAATCCCAAAGGCCGTGTTCGCATAGGTTTGGTGGGCAAGTACGTTGAGCTCAAAGACAGCTACAAGAGCATTGCGGAGGCACTGGATCATGCCGGTGCTCTGTTAGAAACCAAGGTGGATGTGGACTGGATTCACAGCGAACAAGTGACGACCGACAGTGTCTCTGAGCGCTTGGAGGGCCTCCATGGGATCCTAGTTGCACCTGGCTTTGGGTCCCGAGGGATCGATGGCAAGCTGACAGCCATTCGCTACGCTAGAGAACAAGGGATTCCCTTCTTTGGCATTTGCTTGGGCATGCAATGCGCGGTCATTGAATTCGCTCGAAGTGTGCTCAACATGCCTGAAGCGCATTCCACAGAAATCAAAGAATACACGCCAGAACCCGTCATTGATTTGATGGGCGAACAAAAGAGCATCACCAACATGGGTGGCACCATGAGACTCGGAGAATATCCGTGCGCTTTGAAAGAATCTTCAAAGGCGCATCTTGCATATGGCAACGCTGAGGAAATTTCAGAACGGCACAGACACCGCTATGAGTTCAACAATGCGTACCTCAAACAATTTGAAGCTGCGGGAATGATTGCAACGGGAGTGAATCCAGACACCAACTTGGTTGAAATCATTGAAATTCCAACACATCCATACTTCGTGGCTGCTCAATTTCATCCGGAATACGCCTCAACAGTGCTCAATCCACACCCCTTGTTTGTGGCATTTGTAGAAGCTTCTGTCAAACACGATGTAGATCATACTCCGGGCCAAACGAGCCAAACGGGCCAAACGAGCCGAAAGGTCTCAAGCAACTCCTGACCTCAGCATTTGGATGTGAGGGATGTCATCCTCCAAATAAGGTTCCCCCACACTCGCGAAGCCCAAATCATTGTACCATTGCTCCAGGTAGCACTGAGCTGATATTCGAATGTCATGACCAGGCCACACCTGTTCAGCCACTTGAATGCATTGTAGCATGAGGTCCTTGCCAATGCCCTGGCCACGTCGATCTCGCCGCGTAGCCACGCGGCCAATGCTCGGCTCGGCATAGCTGACCCCGGGCGCCAAAATCCTTGCATAGGCCAATGCCGATGCTCCTTTTACGCCCCCCGCATCCTCTCCCCATACATGCCAAGCGCGCAAATCTTTGCCATCCAAGTCAGGGTATGGACAATTCTGTTCGACCACAAATACGTCAACACGTAGTCGCACAATGGCGTGCCAGTCGTCCCTGGTCAAGGATTCCCATGGCTTGGACTTCCATTCCATCTGCGTAAAATTAAGGCACAAAAAA
>DCBH01000131.1 GCA_002313415.1 Flavobacteriales bacterium UBA1112 | reverse complement strand
CAAAGCCTCCTAGAAAATGAGGATTTGGAGGCCATCCGCAAGGATGTGCGTACAGACATCGATTCATTTAGATCGCTGATTCAAGAAGACTTTCGAACCCAGCGGGAAGAATGGGAGAAGGCAGAACACGCGGACGACGAGAAATTCCAGTTCCAACCCAGCCCAGAAGAACTTCAGTTCAACGAGCTGGTCGACCTTTTTAAAGCTCGGGAAAAGGAGTGGCGCCAGCGTATCGCTGAAGAGCAGAGGGCCAACCTTGAAGTCAAAACGGAGCTGATTGAAGAACTACGTAAGGTCATTCAAGAGGAGGAAAACATTGGGTCCGCGTTCGCGCGCTTCAACCAGGTGCGAGAAAAATGGGAGGCCACAGGAGACGTTCCCGGTGACCGATACAAAGAGACCCACGACGAATACTACAGACTTCGAGACGAGTTCTTCTACAACATCAACATCTACAAGCAACTTCAAGAACACGACTTAAAGAAGAATTTAGATTTAAAACAGGCCCTCATTGAACAGGCGAAAACCCTCTCGGGAGTGGCCGATTTGAAAGAACGAGAAACGCTGGCACGAGGACTTCAGAAGCAATGGTTTGACATTGGCCCTTCGCCGCGTGAAACCTTTCAAGAATTGGCGGACACCTTCTTTGGGCTCACCCGAGAAACATTCGATGCCGTCAAGGAATACTACGATGGCGTACGTGCACAATTCGAGGTGAACAAAAGTGAAAAGGAGTCCCTCATCTCTGCCCTTCAGGAGTTGCTAACCGCTGACATTGAGGACCACAAATCTTGGCAAAAGGTCACTGGTCAAGTTGTCGATTTGCAGGGCAAATGGAAAACAATCGGATTCGCAGGCAAAGAACACAACGAGGCCTTGTGGGGTCAGTTTCGCGAAGCAGCAGACGTCTTTTTTGAGCGGAAGCAGGTTTTCTATGACCGTGTCAAGGCCTCGAGCAAAGTGGCCAAAGAGAAAAAACTCAAATTGCTTCAACAGGCCGAGGAAATCCAGAACAGCACAGACTGGAAGTCGACATCTGAAGCCATGATCCAACTTCAAAAAGATTGGAAAGCCGCAGGCCCATGTGCACCGGGGGATGAGCACCGTCTTTGGAAAAAATTTCGCGACGCTCAAGATGTATTTTTCAAGGCCAAAAAAGCCCAATTTGCCGACCGCAACAAGGAAGAAAAAGCAAACCTTGCATTGAAAATGGCCTTGCTCAAAAAAATTGAAGCGTTTGCCATATCGGACAACCGCAATGCAGATTTAGAGACGTTGAAAAGCTTTTCCACCGCGTGGCGTGACATTGGATTCATCCCACGCAAAAATTTGGATGCTGTCATGGAACGCTTCCGTTCTGCAATGGATAAACACTATGATGCATTGTCCGTAGCAAGGTCTGAGCGAAGCGTCCAGACGTACAGCAAGCGCATCGAAAAGCTCGCAGCGGGAGACCATCGAGACTTGAAACGTGAACAAAGCATTCTTCGGGACAAAATCTCGCGATTGCAACAGCGAATCACCTCTACCGAAGAGAACATGGAACGTTTCACAGGCAAAGGCGCAGAATCCATTCGCGAACAAGCGGCCAAAACCGTCAAGAACTATCGCCGCGAAATCGACGAAATCAAGGCCAAGCTCAAAATGCTTAGAGACGCAGCCAATGCTAGCTCTTGATGAAGCGACATTTCAATCTTTTGCGCTGACTTTTGCCTCGAGGTGAGTGCTTGTCCACCCTTTTTGTTGCAGCCACAAAAGGTACTCAGGAAGCACTTTTTTTATTGTCGCTCCACACTTTTCATTGTCGTGAAACACAACAATGCTGCCCGGCCGGGTGTGGCGCTTCAACCTACGAAGCACGATTTCCTCGCCTCTATTCCCATTCACCACATAGTCACCGCTTAACACATCCCACATGACAATTTGTGCGTAAGGGAGAAGGGCGAGACATTGAGTGCGCGTGATCTTTCCGAAGGGAGGACGGAACAAACTTCTTCCGTCGTGACCAACCTCCATGGACGTTTTTGCCGACTGGACATAGGCTGCCGTATCCGTATGCCAACCGTGTTCGTGATTCATCGTGTGGCCACCTACGGCATGACCCTGAGCAACGGTGCGCTTGATTACGTCTGAATGCGATCGAGCGGCAGCTCCCAAAACAAAAAATGTGGCCGTCATCTGGTGGGCCTGAAGCTGATCAAGAACCCAAGGTGTAATTTCTGGATGAGGGCCGTCATCGAAGGTCAAATGCACAGCTTGTGAAGCTTCTGTTGCCCATTGTGTGCCAGGCCACCACCACTGCAACAAAGGATGGAACCAACGGGGAATGTGGGCGGGCCAAACCGCCCTAGATTTTGGGCCCTTCATTGTCCACGAAGGTCGAGCCCCCACGATTAACTTTGGCAAATGGACTACGACTTTCGGGCGATCGAAGCCAAATGGCAAGGCAAGTGGAGGGAGACTGACGCATACAAGGTCACGGAAGACCCTTCACGTCCGAAATATTACGTTTTGGACATGTTCCCCTACCCGTCTGGGGCTGGGCTGCATGTGGGCCACCCACTTGGATACATTGCATCCGACGTCTTCGCACGCTACAAACGCCACAAGGGATTCAACGTTTTGCATCCAATGGGGTACGACAGTTTTGGGTTGCCCGCAGAACAATATGCCATTCAAACCGGACAGCATCCGGCCACCACCACCGAACAAAACATCAATCGCTACCGAGAACAGTTGGAACAACTGGGTTTTTGCTACGACTGGTCACGTGAAATTCGAACGAGTGATCCCTCCTATTACCGCTGGACTCAATGGATTTTTGGGGAGCTCTTTGAGAGCTGGTATGACACCCAAGCCCAAAAGGCACGTCCCATTTCAGAATTGACCTCCGCCTTCGCGGACAATGGCAACTTCAATGTTCACCCCGCATGCGACAGTGGATGGTGGCAAAGTTTGTCTTTCCCTCATTTTGGGAAACACTTCGATGGAACCTTTACCGCCACGGATTGGATGAGCATGAGCGAGGCTGAGCGCGAGGAAGTGCTAATGTGCTTTCGAATTGCCTACTTGGCGGACAGCGAAGTCAACTGGTGCCCAGCCTTGGGCACAGTGCTTGCCAATGACGAAGTCAAAGATGGCCTCAGCGAGCGCGGAGGTCACCCTGTGCTGAAGAAAACCATGCGACAGTGGATGATGCGCATCACTGCTTATGCTGACCGTCTCTTGGCGAGCCTCGATGAACTCAATTGGACCGACAGCGTGAAGGAAGCTCAGCGCCACTGGATTGGACGTTCCGAAGGCGCATCGGTGCGATTTGCCGTGGCCAACGAAGCGGGTCAGCCCGACTCTTCTGGTCAAGAAATTGAAGTGTTTACGACCCGTCCAGACACCTTGTATGGGGTGTCCTTCATGGTGCTGGCCCCCGAGCATGAACTCGTGGAGGGTTTGACAACAGACTTACAACTTGCCGATGTCAAAGCATACGTCGAGGCCTCAGCAATGAAATCTGAGCGAGATCGTCAGGGGGACAAAAGCATTTCAGGAGTGTTTACGGGCGGCCATGTCATCCATCCCATCACAAGTGCTCTTGTTCCTGTATGGATTGCAGATTATGTGCTAGCTGGCTACGGCACAGGCGCAATTATGGCGGTTCCTGCAGGCGACGAACGCGACTGGCGCTTCGCCACCCACTTTGAATTGCCCATCCCTCCCATCTTTGACGGTGTCGACACGCGAGAATCCGTATGTACAGATAAGAGCGCAATCCTTTGCAACAGCGGTGAATGGGACGGAATGCGCGCAAGTGACGCCATCCCACCCGCCCTCGATTGGGTTGAAGAGCAAGGCTGCGGAACCCGTGAAGTCAACTACCGGATTAGAAATGCGGTTTTCAGTCGCCAACGCTATTGGGGCGAACCGTTCCCAATCGCATATGAGAATGGCATTGCCAAGCGCATCAAAGATGCCACCGTAACCTTACCGAAGGTGGACGCATATTTGCCAACCGAGGACGGGGAGCCCCCTCTTGCCCGAGCGTCACGCTCTGACTGGCCTGTGTTCAGAGGCGACAGCATGGAAACCAATACCATGCCTGGTTGGGCGGGCAGCAGCTGGTACTTTATACGATACATGGACCCGCAAAACGAGGACACCTTTTGCGATCAAAGCAAAAGTGAATATTGGGGACAAGTTGACCTCTACGTGGGCGGAGCAGAGCATACCACCGGGCACTTGCTGTATTCTCGATTTTGGACCAAATTCCTGCATGATCTTGGTCACATAGCGTTTGATGAACCTTTTAAGTTCATGATCAACCAAGGCATGATTTTGGGGAGGTCGAGTTTTGTTTACCGCATTCAGGGAAGCAACACATTTGTAACCGCCAACCAACGCAAAGCGCACCGCACGCAGCGGCTGCACGTCGACATCAACCTGGTCGACAACGACAAACTCAACCTCGACGGCTTTCGAGCATGGCGCACTGAATTTGCCGATGCAGAATTCATTCTTGACGAGGATGGCACGTACACCTGCGGACACGAGGTTGAAAAAATGTCCAAATCAAAATACAACGTGCAAACCCCTGACGAATTGGTCGAGCGCTACGGAGCCGACACCCTGCGGTGCTACGAAATGTTTTTAGGTCCATTGACCCAACACAAGCCTTGGGATATTCAGGGAATCAGCGGCGTACACAACTTCTTGCGGAAAATTCAACGTCTGTATACTCAATCATGCGAAAATGGCATGATGTCAACATCGTCAGAAGAAGCCCTTCGAGCTGTGCACAAAGCCATCGCCAAAGTCACGGACGATTTGGACCGACATGCGTTCAACACCGTTGTCAGCGCATTGATGATTGCCGTCAATGAGCTATCTGCATTGAAAGAATCCCCTGGACAGGACGCATTGCTCCCCCTCGCAACGCTTTTGAGTCCTTACGCACCACATCTTGCGGAAGAACTCTGGCATCTCGCCGGAGGATCTGGGTCTGTGTTGGATGCCCCTTGGCCCGAAGCTGTGGATTCCTATCTCGTCGAAGACCAAGTGACCTATCCAGTTTCATTCAACGGCAAAGTGCGTTTCAAGATTGACCTCGCATCAAAGATGTCTCCCAAGGAGGTTGAAGAGGTCATTCGTGCCGACGAGCGCACCCTAGCCCAACTTGACGGCAAGGCCATTCGGAAAGTGATTGTCGTCCCTTCACGAATTGTCAACGT
>DCBH01000037.1:2640-10824 GCA_002313415.1 Flavobacteriales bacterium UBA1112 | reverse complement strand
GCCGTCAACCTGATGCGAGGCTTCATCTAAAACCTCAATGAAAACACGACCAATGGCCTTTCGCTTGGCTTCTGGTTCAGATTCTCCTGCCAATGCCTCCAGGAATCGCTCGCCGGCCCGAACACCTCGGACATTGAGTCCCATATCATGGTAATCCTCCAGGACTTGCTCAAATTCATTCTTTCGCAACAACCCGTTGTCTACAAAAATGCAGTGCAAACGGTCGCCAATTGCACGATTCAAAAGCTCAGCAGCCACTGTCGAATCTACGCCTCCACTTAAACCAAGAATGACGCGGTCGTCTTTCCCAATCTTGGATTGCATCTTCGTCACGGCAGCATCCACGAAGTTGTCGGGTGTCCAAGTCCCTTTGCAACCGCAAATGTCCATGACAAAGTTCTTCAATAAAGTGGGGCCCTCCGTACTGTGCCAAACTTCAGGATGAAACTGAATGCCCCATACCTGCTGACTCGCATCGCGAAAACCAGCAAAGTTCACGTCAGAAGTGCTGCAGATTTTTTCATATCCCTGCCCTATGTCGAGTATGGTATCACCATGACTCATCCAAACTTGGGAATCCTGAGACATGCCTACCAACAAAGGATCGGCATCATTGAACGTTGTGAGATTGGCACGCCCGTATTCACGCGATTCGCTCGCTTCAACCTTACCGCCATTCAAAGTCGCCAAGTATTGCGCTCCATAGCACACACCAAGCAAGGGCAAGTGACCGACAATGGCTTCCAGGGAGGGCTGAGGCGCCTCCTCATCGCGAACGCTAAAAGGACTGCCCGAAAGGACCACACCACAACAATTTTCTGGAACCTTCTCAAACGCATTCCACGGAATGATTTCTGAGTACACATTCAATTCTCGTATGCGCCTTGCGATGAGTTGCGTGTATTGAGACCCAAAATCGAGGATGAGTATGCTTTCTTGCATGGCGGCAAAGGTATTGCCTCCGATTGCCGGACGGCCTGTCTTGACACGCTACTTTTGCACGCAAATCCAACATTTCGCAACCGTGATGTATCCCCACCTCCAAGAACGTCGCATTGTCCTCGCAAGCCAAAGCCCTCGCAGGCGTGAGCTCGTTGCCATGCTTGGATTGAATGTCGAATCCATTGCCAAGGACGTGGATGAATCTTGGCCTCAAGAAATCGAGGGAGTGGCTGTTGCTGAGTTCGTCGCGCGAAAAAAAGCTGAGGCTTATCGAGACATTCTCAAACCAAAAGACGTACTCATCACTGGAGATACGGTGGTTGTGTTGGGTGGTCAGGTTTTAGAAAAGCCTCGAGATGAGGAGGACGCTTGGCGCATGCTCCGCGCACTCAGCGGAGAAACACATACTGTTGCCTCTGCTGTTGCCGTGACAACTTTGGAATCAGGAATTCGAAGCACGCTTGATGTTTGTGATGTCGATGTGGATGAGTTGTCTGATGACTTCATCAAAACTTACGTTGCTTCAGGGTCTCCCATGGACAAAGCCGGCGCTTATGGTGTTCAGGACATCATGGGGCTCATTGGAGTCACCCGTCTTTCAGGTTCCTTTTACACCGTTATGGGAATGCCTACGCACTGTTTACATACATTGTTAATGGCTGTAGAGTGATTGGAATCAGCAACATGTTAACAGTTCGAAAGTGAATTTCTTTTTGCCTCCAAAACGGGCATAAACACTAGGATTTATGGCTTAAGGCGCAATCTTCTTGCTAACAAAAGTGAAAATTATTCGAACAAAGAGATATGTTTGCAGTTATCGTACTGTTCACAGGACACGTTTCTATGTTCTAATCAAAACTTAAGTAATGATTTCTACCATTCTCTCCGCCATGCAGCCCATGGCAACGAACGATTATGTCGGCTTCACGTTTTTCGTGGGTTGTATGGCCATGATGGCCGCTTCGGCATTTTTCTTCCTTTCCATGAGCTCCGTTGAGGGCAAGTGGAAAACTTCACTCCTCGTGAGCGGCTTGATCACTTTCATCGCTGCCGTTCACTACTTCTACATGCGCGACTACTGGGCCAGCGTGGGTGAATCACCAACGTTCTTCCGCTACGTCGACTGGACGCTCACAGTACCCCTGATGTGCGTCGAATTCTACCTCATCTTGAAAGCTGCTGGAGCCAAGACTGACCTCCTTTGGAAATTGATTGGTGCATCAGTTGTAATGTTGGTGACAGGATACTTTGGTGAGGCGGTTTACCGTGACTCTGCGTGGTTGTGGGGCTTGTTCTCAGGAATAGCTTACTTCTACATCGTTTATCTCATCTTCGCTGGTGAAGCGAAGCAACTCGCCAACGCGTCAACACCAGCAGTTCAAAACGCACACAACATCTTGTGCAAGTTCGTTCTGATTGGTTGGGCCATTTACCCCATCGGTTACATGGTGGGTACTGGCGAAGGCCAATGGTACTCGTTCCTCAATGGAGCGCTCGACATGGACGTTATCTACAACATCGGTGACGCCATCAACAAAATCGGTTTCGGATTGGTGATTTACGCTCTCGCTGTTAGCGACAAGTGATCGCCTGTACCCTCTAACCTGAAATCGTGACCTGTGAAGGGCCGGAAGCATCAAGTTTCCGGCCCTTTTTCTATCCTTTTTTAATCTGAACACAACACGCAACATCAGCACTTACTTGCACGTTGACTGGATGAATCATGAACGCTGCCCTTCCATATTTGAGCCATCGTTGGTTTGCACCAAGTCTGGTTGTGATTTGTGCCGTTTTGGGACCATGGATGTCCACAGAATCTTGGTTGACGTGGACGATTGCTGGCCTTCTCTTCGTAGGCTTGGGCTTGCCGCACGGTGCCGTGGATCACATCACCTATCACCACGCACTTGGCCGCAATGAGCGCAGCGCCCCGTGGCGATTTGTGTTTCCATACTTGCTCGGACTTGGCGCATTTGTCGCACTATTTCTCACGGCACCCACATTGGCTACATGGGCATTTTTGGCCTTGGCTTCGTGGCATTTTGGACAGAGTCATGTGGAAATTCGCAGTCTTGAAATCTTGGACCGTGTTCGCGGATTTGCACTCGGTGCGGTCCTGCTTGGCACGTTGATGGGGACTCAGCAAGGTCCCTCCATGGACGTCCTGCGCATGTGGCTGAATGAGACTCAGGCCACGCATCTGCTCGTGACTTTGGATGTCGGAACGGCCTGGATGAAACTCATTTGGACAATCGCTGCGGCTCTTGCATGGAATCGTGCCCCCAACGGGAGACGTATGAGTGCAAGATTGCTCCGTGAAGCTGCTTGGGTCGTGGCCATGTGGATGCTGGCGTCCTCCGCCGAATTGCTCTGGGCCTTCACTGCCTATTTCTGCTTGGGCCATGCCGCTGATTCGTGGCGCGCTGAATTCCTTCACCACCAAAATGTGACCAAAGCTTTTTGGACCTATTACATCCTCGCCATTCCATTTACCCTCGCCGCATTGGCTGGACTTTTGGTTGTTGGATGGACCGCCTACGAAGGTTGGATTGACGTACGTTGGGCTTGGGCTTTGCTTCTTGCAGGAACAGTCCCCCACATGATTTTACTCGACCACTGGGCACCCGCCAAATTGCGCGCGACGGGCACTTAACAGTCTCTCCTCTTTTGATAGGAAACGATGGATTCCCGCGACTGGGAATCTTTGTTGTCTAGCATGCGACCAATGGCAGCATCTGGCATTCCTTTCTCAACAAGTAACCTTTGAACAACAGGAGCATGCTCCGGAGCCACAGCAACGAGAAGGCCTCCCGAGGTTTGAGGGTCACACAACAAATCTCGGAGGTATCCCAATGGCAAATCGAGGTGATGGCCATAGCTTGAGAAATTTCTATGGGTCCCCCCGGGCACCATTCCCAGGGCATGGTATTGAGGAACACCCTCAAAGGTTTGGACTTGGTCACCGTAGATCTCAGCCTTGGTATTGCTGCCCTGACACATCTCCAAAAGGTGCCCCATCAGGCCAAATCCAGTGACGTCTGTCATGGCATGAACACCCGGAATCGCCGAGAGTTCCGCTCCCACCGAATTCAACGTTTGCATGCTGTGAACCGCCGCGGCCAGATGCACAGGGTCGACGTTGCCGCGTTTTTGAGTCGTGGTGATGATTCCAACGCCCAGAGGCTTGGTAAGAAAGAGAATGTCACCAGGCTGAGCTGCAGCGTTTTTTTGAAGTTGCTCCAACGGAACGCGTCCGGTAACTGCCAAACCAAATATCGGCTCAGGGCAATCGATGCTGTGTCCACCTGCCAAGGGGATTCCAGCTTCCTCACAAATGCTTCGACCACCCTCCAAGACTCGCCCCGCAACCTCTTCTGTGAGTTTGTCAATGGGCCATCCAAAAATGGCAATGGCCACGAGGGGTGTTCCTCCCATGGCATAAATGTCACTGATGGCATTGGCCGCCGCGATTCGACCAAACGTATGTGGATCGTCTACGATCGGCATAAAAAAGTCCGTGGTGCTGATGATGCCCGTCCCATCACCCAGATTCACCACAGCCGCGTCGTCATTCGTGTTGTTGCCCACCAACAGGTCTGGATGCAAGGGTCCCTCTTGCATGCCCTTGAGCATGGTGCTGAGAACTGCGGGCGCAATTTTACATCCGCAACCCGCTCCGTGGGAGTATTGGGTCAATTTGACGTCTGGGGAAGTTGCCATGGGTTCCAATCGTTGTGGATGCGTCGACACAAGGTCGCGACGGCATCCGGTTGAAGTCCGCGTGCATCGACCGCACGCGTGAGGTGGTGCCGGTCAAGGCCGTGGCGGTAGGTCTTGTCGTAGTACACAAGAGCAATGCGTGCTGCGGAGGCCAAATCCCCCACTTCCACCAGTTCCACAGCACTTTGAGTATGCTGTCCGCCAAGCTTGGACCGAATTCGCTCAAATGCATCAATCAAAGACTTTCGTGACGCTTTGCCATACATGGACATCAAGTGGGCAATGCGATCTGCCTCTGTCCTCTCGAGCTCCAGCACTGGGGCCTGACGAAGATGTTTGTGAAACATTTCTGGCACGTGAATTTTTCCAATCTGTCTGCTTTCGTTTTCGACCCAAATGGGACCCGATGCACCGTCGAGATCAAGTGCCATAAGCTCCCACGCCAAAAGGTTGGTGAAATGTTCCGTACTCGGCTGGGCATGGTCATCCAGATTGCCAAACGCAGACCCAAAATGCTTCGCAAAGCCCTCTAGGTCCAAGGTTTTGGCCTTTTGACTGTGCAGTGCTCGGATCACTTCCGTTTTTGCAGACCCTGTCATCCCACCAATCACAACATAGGGACGGTCCTGGGCGAGGATGTGGTTGAAATGCCTTTTACAGGCCTTATATCCTCCGTCACATCTGGCCGTAGCGATGTCTGCGGTTCTCAGGAGCCAATCCACGCTTTCGGAACGCATTCCACCACGCCAACAATACACCAGCAATGGCTTGCGCTGTTCTTGGCCGTGAAAAAGTTCTCGTGCGTGGGCAGCAAGGGATTGGAGCTTGGGAGCGACAAAACCCAACCCTTCGTCAATGGCTTCCGCTTTTCCGACCTTTTTGTAGGTCGTACCCACGGCAGCGCGCTCCTCATCCAAAAACAAGGGAAAAGAAAGTGCGCCGGGCAAATGGCCTTGCGCGAATTCACTTGGACTGCGAACATCCAGCACAACGCTCTTCCGAGCCGCCTCCAAAAATGCTGAAGCTTCCATGCGCTGTTCCGAGATTGCCATGTTGCAAAGATGCCACATGACAAGGCCACAGGCACAAAAAAACGCGCCCATCTCTGGGCGCGCTCCTCTGATTGCAAGAACCTGTTCTAAGAGTTCTTTGTTTTCATTTATCTGCCTTTTCGGAGTACACGGACATGCGGACTTCGGGAGCAGTATTCGGTTCAGATGCGACATTCACGCGGGCTTCCTGACTCGAGGCAGCACCATAGGCGTCAGTCACGGTCAGTTCAAATGTGTATTTACCTGGGACGGCTCGGAATGAAGATCGTCCGAGCTCATCTTCAGAGAGGCTCACTTCTGGTCCTTCGGTTTGGACCCACGAAAATGAAATGGAGTCCATCTCTGCATCAAAAGAAGCCACGCCATCGAGGACGATGTTCATGTCATCTGTGGATGCATCGCGGTCGTGAGGAACTTCGAATTGAACGCGGCTGGCTTCATTCGCTGCGGTGACTTGAGCATCAGCATCACGTTCAGCTTGTGCCTCCATGCGCTCCATCTGTTGCGCCTTGAGGTACCCCAACCCAGCAATGCTGAGTACGAGGACTGCCGCTGTAATTTGCTTTTCCATGGAGTTTGGTAAAAAACAGCAAGGGTGAAAGTGAAGACGCGGTCACTTGTGATGAGCAACCGCGCCTTCCACTACATCACTTACTTCTTCGTGAGAATGTTCCAGAGGATTAAGAGGGCCACGAGACCCACAAATCCGCCATTTCCGAGGGTTGTGATGAGCGAGGTCAAATTGTCGACCACGGTCATGCCTGGAAACATTTCAGCTCCGAAGACCACCTCAGTTACTACGGCAAGTGCCGCAAAACCGATCAAGAGTTGGGTAAGGCTTGAAAAGAAGCCACCCATGAATTTGAACACATTGTCCATGATGTTAGGGTTTTAGGGTTTGGACTGATGCAAATCTGGCGTCCACATCCATCGTGTCTTTTTTACCCACGCCCAATCCATTCACACTGCATCGTGAACAACCCACTCACTCCCCCGTCAATGCTGATTTTCAGTGCGTTAAAAAATGGAGTGATTTGCCTGTGTTTTGCTCATTTTTTTTGCGCAAACCACTTAAAACCAGCATTTCAAATGCCCATTTTCTCTTCACATTTCCACAAAATGCCCTCCTTATTCATGCTTTTGCCTTCTTTTGAAGCGCAAATGAGTCCCATTTTTATGCATGTCGCAGCGGTCTTGTCGTCATGGACAAGCCCAAGGATTTACATGCTTTCCATCAAGCGTCATCCGAGATGCACTGCCGATATTTGACCATGATCATGCCACACCGTTCTTTTCTTGCGTGTTTTGCCAGTTTTCTCGTCCTGATTTCGTCAATCGAGGCACAAACTTCCCCAACCCCCATTCTCGGTCACGAATTGGGCGAGTCCTTCACGCGACACCACTCCATGGTGGATTACGTTCAGCACATGGCGAAAGTCATGCCTCATTGGCAGCTCCAAGAATATGGACTTACAACAGAAGGCCGTCCCCTGTTGGGGTTGATCATGTCCTCCCCGGACAACATGAGTCAACTTGACGAACTCAAGGCTGACAACATGCGACGTGTAAGTGACGGCATGGACGGCGGTGAGCGTGTGGCGTGGGTGTATCTCAGCTACAACGTTCATGGCAATGAAGCCGTGTGCTCTGAGGCAGCCATGGCCACAATAGAAGCTCTTGCTACAACCCATGCGCAGCTTTTGAATGGTACTGTCGTGGTGATTGACCCTTGCGTCAACCCCGATGGGCGAGATCGCTATGTGCACTTCCAAGACCAATCCAGTGCGTCACGTCCGAACACCGATCCACAAGCTTGGGAGCATGACGAGCCATGGCCAGGAGGTCGTTCCAATCACTACCTCTTTGACATGAATCGAGATTTGGCGTGGCAAACGCAACGCGAAACCCGAGCGAGAACTGCTTTTTATCGGTCCTGGCACCCGCAAGTGCACGTGGATTTCCATGAACAAGGCGTCAATAGCCCCTACTACTTTGCCCCGGCAGCAGAACCTTACCATAAAATCATCACCCCTTGGCAGCGAGAATGTCAAGGACATATCGGCGCAAACAATGCCAAATACTTCGACCAAAGGGGTGCCTTGTATTTCACCCGAGAGGTGTTTGACTTGCTGTACCCCTCGTATGGCGATACGTGGCCCATGTTTCAAGGTGCGATTGGCATGACCTACGAACAGGGCGGCAGCGGACGGGCGGGACGAGCCATTGAAACTGCCGTTGGAGATACGCTCACTTTGTCATACCGCATCCAAAATCACAAAGAGACCAGTCTCGCCACAATTGAATCTGCCGGCATTCACGCCGACCGAATGCTTCAGGAATTTGCGGCCTTCCATCGCCGCAACCTGGAAGAACCATGGGGAGACTACCAGGGATATGTGATTCCGGCATCCAACGACCCCGCGAAAATTGATTGGTTGACCTCCCTCCTGGATGCCAACGGCATTGCATA
>DCBH01000037.1:460-2484 GCA_002313415.1 Flavobacteriales bacterium UBA1112 | reverse complement strand
GACAGCCTCACCTACGACATCACAACTTGGGCCCTGCCATATGCCTACGGATTGGAAGCCTATGCCCTGACCAGCTCGGTTCCCAGCACGAGTCCTTGGTCCCCGACCAAATCCACTGCCCAATTGCATGGTGATGGCCCCGCATACGCCTACATCCTGCACTACAAAACTGACTTGGGAACCCCTGTGCTGACGTCTCTGCTTCAGGCGGGAGTCACAGTGCGTTTGGTGAAGCGCCCCATCGAAGTGGAAGGACAAACCTATCCTCGAGGATCCATTGTCATGACTCGCCGAAACAATGAAGCCTTGTGGGGGAGCATGGCTGATCGATTGACCACATTGACTGCCGAGGTGCCCGGTTTGACAATCGCACGTCTTGAAAGCGGCATGGTGACTTCGGGCCCAGATTTGGGCGCAAGCGATGTCGCACCCATTGATGCACCTCGCGTGGCTGTATTGATGGGCGACGATGTATCCTCACTCAGCTTCGGTGAAGTATGGTATACGTTTGAAGAAGTTTGGGATTACCCGATGACCGCAGTCCGTGGATTGGATTGGCTGGATTGGGATGCGTACGATGTGGTCGTGCTTCCGAATGGTTGGTATGATTTGAATGACGACCAAAAAGAGTCCATCGCTTCATGGGTTCGTGAAGGGGGAAGACTCGTGACTCTAGGTGCGGCTTGCAATCTTGGCATCGAATCATGGGGATTGTCTCGGTTCAGCGATGACGAAGACAAAGCCGAACGACGCGACGAGCGCAATGCCCACTCTGAGGAAGATCGCTACGCCCCTTACGCCATGTCTGCTCGAAATGGCATACGAAGCGACATCCCCGGGGCGGTTTACGAGGTGCATCTTGACGCCACGCACCCCCTCGCTTACGGTTACGACGACAGCTATTGGAGCATCAAGACGTCGAGCCGACGTTACGCTCACCTCGAGGATGGCCACAATGTGGGCATTCTGTCAGGTGAAGCATCGCCAATCAGTGGATTTGCGGGTGCACGTGCGAATTCACAATTGAGAGAAAGCTTGAGCTTTGGTGTGCAAGACATGGGAAGGGGCCATGTCATCTACCTCGCGGACAATGTGCTGTTCCGAGCATTTTGGAAAGACGGACACAAGTTTTTCTCCAACGCCGTTTTCTTTGGTGCCGCGATGTAGGCCCGCGAGGCTTGAGAGCGGAACGAAACCCTTGATTAAGAGTTTACGTATGTCGTGACATGTTTTGGACACACACGCACTTGACTGAATTGGAATCGACATTGGCATGTCGTACCCTTTGGATTGTCGCCTTGTTGATGGGCTACTTCAACGCTTACGCACAACCCGACCTCAATCGAAGTCTGCCTCCACTGCCCGACGGATATTGGCTTCAACTTGAAGAAGTGGCCGAACACAATGAGGGTGTCCTGGCAGGCATGACGACTTATCGTTTGTATGTGAATTGTCTGAATCCCACCGATTTTGTGAGTTCGTGTTCGGGAGACGAAAGCAACCCCCTCATGTTGGCCTCAAACGCCAACCCCGCATGGTACAACTCCGCATTCGCAACAGGATGGACTGCGCAAGGCATGAATGATGCATTCTTCTCATTTTTTCCGGAGATGGTTTTTGACAGCTTTTTGACCATCGGCGCTGAGGATGCATCCTATCCCACAGCATATCAATGTTCCGGACAATGGGGCAGCGTCAATGTTCCGGAAGAATTCAATGAAAATGGCCCCGGGCAAAACGTCTTGTTGAATGACGAAGTGGGCGGAGCTTGGTACACGTTGTTTCCTGGCTTGGCAGAAATCGAAAACCACCCTGCATTTGCTGGTGATGACTTGCGTGTCATGGTGGCCCAATTGACCACAGCAGGAGATGTCTCAGGACAAATCCAGGTCCAAATCTTCCAAAACGGCAATCAAGCGAGCGAATTTCGAGAGGTTCTTCCCATTGTGAGCGAAGCCAACCTCGGATGTTCAGACCCGAGCGCGTTCAACTTCGATCCCGAAGTCAACGTCAGCATTCCTTCT
>DCBH01000037.1:0-123 GCA_002313415.1 Flavobacteriales bacterium UBA1112 | reverse complement strand
CAATTATTTCTGCGCTGAAGGCACACGATACGATCCGGAACTCGAACAGTGTGATCTTATGGCATGGATGGGAGAAACGGGCGACACGGAGACACTCGACCCCTGCTACTTTGATTTTGATGG
>DCBH01000091.1 GCA_002313415.1 Flavobacteriales bacterium UBA1112 | reverse complement strand
GGATAAAACGATTCAGCCAAAGGGTATTTTCTTCCAATACCGTCGTTTTGAGCTAGAAAACGTGGGCACAAAAAAAAGAGGGCCACTCCGTCGAGCGACCCTCCCACTGTTGAATGAAAACAAGTAAATTGTTATCGAAGCTTGCGCTTCAAGGTTCTCTTTCGACTACCTCTTTTATCAAATTACATTTAATTATGTAAAAAACATAATTTTTATAGAATTATTCTCGATTACAAGTGCCTTGGCCCTCAAACCCGCTTCATCACCGGCGAATTCGTTCAGGGTTGTCCGCAACAAAGGCCTTCCATCCTCCCGCGCCTGCATGCATTTTTGGCGATGTCAGTTGGTAGTGGTGGCAAAGAGCGACTGCCAAGCCATCCGTGGCATCTAAATGCTTAGGCATGTCTTCAATTCGAATCTTCAGTGTACGCTGGACCATGCCCGCGACCTGCTCCTTGGATGCTGCACCACTGCCCGTTACGGCCTGCTTCACGCGACGTGGAGCATATTCTGCGACTGGAATTTCATGCGCAAGTGCCGCCGCCAAAGCCACGCCCTGAGCCCTTCCCAATTTGAGCATAGACTGGACGTTTTGGCCAAAAAAAGGAGCTTCAACCGCCAAATCATCTGGTGTATGTGCCTCAATCAAACTTGAAACGCGGTCGTAAATGCGTTTCAACTTGAGAGCATGGTCCTTGATTTTGGACATGTGTAAGGCCCCCATTTCCACGAGCTCCAGGTGGTTTTTACCTCTGCAACAAATCACACCATATCCCATGATGGTTGTTCCTGGATCAATCCCAAGGATGACGCGTTCTGAGGAGATTGTGCTCGGAGATGGCATGGATTAACTTGGGGCCAAATGAACAAAGCATTCGCCAGGACAATGTACGTTTCCCTCGGTCACACCCTGCATCCTTGGTATGAAAAAGCTTCTGCCTGGGTGGTTGAAAATCGACGAAACCTATCTTGGTTAACCACAGCGTTTGCCTTGATTGCTCTGATGTGGTTGCTCTCGAGTCGCGGCGGATGGATGACCTTACTTCAGGCAACCATTGAGAACAAGTTGTTTCTGTTGTTGGCAATTCTCCTGTGGCCGATAAACTTGGGAATGGAAGCGTGGAAGTGGCACAGGTTGTCCTCGAACGTGCTCGTTGAACTCGATGCTAAAACACCTTACCGCTCATGGATTGACATTTGGAAAGAGGTCCTTGTGGGCCAAACTTGGGCTTTGCTTGGTCCCTTTCGGTTGGCCGATGGCGCGGGACGCATCAGTGCCACCAGTGACTCTCGATTGAAAGGTGCTGCTGGTGCCAAAGCTTTCGCCATTGGTGCTGCATGTCAAGGATGGATCACCTGGTGGTGGGCTGTTTTGGCTTTGGCAATCGCTGGAAAACCCCTTGCCGCTGTCATACTGGGCTTGGGCATGACCATGATTTCAATGTGGGCTTCGACATTTTTTTCTCTTTTTCTGGGTCTTTTGTGTGGGGGTAGATACATCACGTTTGCTTGCCAATACCTCCTGATGTTGTCTGCATGGGGAGTCTTGAGCCCCACAGATTGGATGACTGAGGGTTTTCCGAAGATTGCCGCTCTGTGGTGCGCTGTTGGGTCGATACCTTGGCCAGCCGAACTCGGGGTGAGAGAGGCTGCCGCCGCTTGGATGTTTGACGGAAACTTGCCAGGTGTCATTGCGGCGACCTTCGCACTTTGGATACTGAACCGCGCTGGTCCAGCTGCACTCGGATTGATTTGGGTAGGTCGAGCATGGCAGGTCAACAAAAATGGGCGTATTGATTGAGTGGGTGATCTCGGTTGGCGTCGTCTGGGGCATCATTCATGCGTGGATTCTCAGGAGATGGTCACATGGTTGGCATTTGGCCTTGTCGGAAAAAATGCCGGTCAGTGATGAAATCGGACCACTGAATTGGACGGTTCTGATTCCGGCGCGCAATGAAGCCCACAACCTCCCCCAAGTTTTGGACGATTTGCAGAAACAACACATTCAGGTGGACGTCGTGCTGGTCGACGATCACAGCACCGACTGCACTCTAGATGTAGCACGCGACCACAATCTGACTCGAAAAGGACAAATGAAAGTCCTTACAGCCAATGGTGAAGGCAAAAAATCTGCCATTCTCACCGGTCTTCAATCCATCAATACACCTTGGTTGGTGACCTTAGATGCTGACGTCCGGCTCGGACCAAAATGGGCACAAATGTGGCACACTCATCTGTTGGACATCTCGGATGAATTCGCCTGTGTTGCAGGACCTGTTGTTCTCACAACCAACCCCGACAAGCCCTCCCTTTGGCAAGCCGTTCAAGCATTGGATTACGCGGCCCAGACGGGCTGGTCTGTCCATTGCATCGCCAAAGGCCTTCCTGCATCCGCGTCAGGAGCCAACATGGCGGTTCGGTGCGACACCTATCCCGACACGAGGGGCATGGGGCCGTCTGGAGATGACACCCTCGTGATTCAACAACTTCAGCGAGACGGACATCTCGTGACTTGGCTGTCAGATTCACGTGCCACAGTTCGCACAGCTGGGGCTTCTTCGCTCCGTTCTTGGATGCAACAGCGGACAAGATGGGCAGGCAAAGCCGTGCACTATCATACGAGAACCAAGCGCACTGCTTGGTGGATGGCATCCATGGCTTTCCTTCAATGGTCCTTGTGGTTGGGGGCATGCGTTTCTGCCAAAATCGAAATGTGGGCATTTGCTTGGGGGTGGTGGGTTGCGATCACATTCATGAACTTGGCCTACGTTCGGCCCATCGCAAAATGGTTTGGATTGCGAACGACTTGGATGCACGGTTTCGCCCTGGGATTGACTCAGCCTGCGCATGTGCCGTTGGTCCTCTTAACCCAAGCGGGGCTCTTGCGTCCCTTTGGAATTGCTTCCAAACCAATTTGGAAAGGCCGAACTTGCAGCACGTGAAAGCATTTTGGTCACATCGATTGGCTGTTATGGGCGCCACGTGGATTCTCGTTTGGCTGTTCATCGCCATTGCGGGAAGTGCGATTCGGCCTGATGCAACGCCCATGGCCAACGACCAACACCTCGAAATGAGCTTGCTCGCTCCTGGCACAGCATGGCAGGACGATGCAGGTGAAGTTCACAAAGCTTGGCTTGGTACAGATCGCTTCGGAAGAGACCTCTTGAGCAGATTGATGGCGGGCAGCACCATCTCCTTAACTGTGGGCGCAGGAGCTGTGCTTATCAGTCTCTTCCTCGGGCTGTTGCTGGGAGGTGTAGCGGGTTATGTCGGTGGGATGGTGGACCGAATACTTTCCTGGTTTTTACAGGTCATGTGGTCCATCCCGACTTTGCTCATGGTGCTGGCCATAACACTGGCCTTTGGCAAGGGGTTCTGGCAAGTGTTCCTCGCCATCGGACTGACCATGTGGGTCGAGGTTGCCCGCATCGTTCGTGGGCAATTTCTCACTCTTCGGGAACAGGCTTATGTGCAGGCGGCAGAAGCATTGGACTTGCCCGCGTGGCGAGTGATGCTAAGACACATGCTTCCAAATGCGGTGGGGCCATTGGTCGTCGTATGTGCCGCGAATTTTGCCGCAGCCATCTTGATGGAAGCGGGGTTAAGCTTTTTGGGAGTGGGTGCTCAAATCCCGATGCCCTCCTGGGGCAACATTGTCAAAGAGCACGCCCACCTGTTAACGACAGAGCACGCCTGGCTCGCCTTGATTCCAGGAGGGCTCATTGCCAGCTTGGTGCTGGCATTCACATGGGTGGGTGATGGCCTGCGAACTGGCCTCCAACTTTCCGATTGAATGATTCATTAAAAAAGCCGACTTGCGCCGGCTTTGATTCAAAAACTCAAATTGTTGGACGAGTCCCATTTATAAGGACCCTAACACTATGCCAACGAGCAAAAGCACCAGAGCTGGCATAGCCACGCCACAAACAAAGCCCGCCACCGCCAATCCTCGGCCTCGCAAACTTCCATCTTTGGTTCTTTTCATGCCAATGGCCCCAAAAACAATTCCTAAAATCCAAAAAAGCGGGACGACAAACCCCAAAACTCCCGTGACAAAACCAACAATGGACGCCCAATCGTATGGTGCACTGCTGTCTGCAGGAGCACCGAGAATCGGGGAGCCCCGACGGAACAAACGCCTTTCGGGATTGAGACCGACAACAGGTCCAGGGCTTTTTCTAAGGATGGGCCGCAAAAAACGACCCGTTCGCTCCTTGGGTTGTTGAGTCAACGAGGGAATCGAAATTGCCGATGCCAAATCCAACGGGGCCTCAAGAAGCACAGCAGGCTCTGTATGAAGCGGGAGAGCATTTGCGGCAATGGGCTGAAGCGAATAGATATTCTCAAAAGCAACCACATTGGTTTTGCATGCGTCTTTGGCTTTCTTGTCACCAAACAAAAAAGAAACGCCACCAGTTGTGCGTTTGTGGATTCCGCGATCAAGCGGCTTTTGTGCCACCGC
>DCBH01000132.1:24492-25316 GCA_002313415.1 Flavobacteriales bacterium UBA1112 | reverse complement strand
CCAGATGTCGCCTAGTTTTTGAAAAAATCTCATTTCGCGTTACGGTCAATGGTCGAGCATTTGCCGCCCGCGCCTTCGATGGCAGCAGAGGCAGTCTTGCTGAACTGGTGAGCAGAAACTTCAACGCCCGAGGTCAACTTTCCACGGCCTAAAATTTTCACGAGGTCGTGCTTGTTGGCCAAGCCGTTGGCGACCAAATCTGCAGGCGCAACAGCTTTGAGGCCTGTCTTTTCGACAAGCGCTTGAATGGTGTCAAGATTGATGCCCTTGTATTCAATGCGATTGGGATTCGTGAAGCCAAACTTTGGAACACGTCGTTGCAAAGGCATCTGTCCACCTTCAAATCCAATTTTAGACTTGTAGCCTGAACGAGACTTTGCTCCTTTGTGACCGCGTGTCGAGGTGCCTCCTTTGCCGGAGCCCTCTCCTCGACCAACTCGCTTGCGCTGTTTCCGAGATCCTGAAGCAGGGGTAAGATTGCTGAGATTCATGGAGAATGCTGGTTATTGATTATTTTTTTTCCACCTTCACCAAGTGACCCACGGCGCGCACCATTCCCATAATTTGGGGGGTGTCTTCGTGTTCCACTGGGTTGTGAAGTTTCTTCAGTCCGAGAGCCTTGATGGTCTCTTTCTGGCGCTTTGTGCGGTTGATGGCACTGCGTACTTGAGTGATGACAATTTTACCCATGACCAAATGAATTATCCGTTAAACACTTTGGTGACGGGAATGCCTCGCAAATGCGCAACATCTTGAGCACTGCGCAATTCCTTCAAGGCGTTGAACGTGGCCTTGACGACGTTGTGAGGGTTGGAGGAGCCCAA
>DCBH01000132.1:7980-24091 GCA_002313415.1 Flavobacteriales bacterium UBA1112 | reverse complement strand
GGAGAGGCCGGACGAATCAAAATGTGCGCACCGGCATATTTCATTTCTTGAGCATGAGGAATGGTTCCATTCACAAGTGGAATGTTGATCATGTCCTTCTTGCCATCTTCAATGCCTTTTTGAATGGCTGTAGCGACCTCACGACTCTTTCCGAGTCCGTGTCCCACTTTGCCTTTTTCATCGCCGATGACAACGATGGCGCTGAAGCTGAACGTACGACCGCCCTTGGTTGTTTTGGCCACCCGGTTGATGCCAACCAAGCGGTCCTTCAAATCAGGATCGCCGGTACGAGATTGCTGATCCCGGTTTCCTCCTCGTTTTTGTTGACGTTGATTCTGTGCCATCCCTTTAGAATTTTAAGCCGCCTTCACGAGCTGCTTCAGCGAGTTTTTGAATGCGGCCATGGTACAAGTACCCATTGCGGTCAAACACCACTTGGGTGATTCCAGCAGACTGGGCTTTCTCAGCGATGAGTTTCCCCACAGCCTCAGCCTGGTCCAATTTGGCACCCGCAGCCTTCTCCCCCAACGAGGAAGCCGCTGCCAAGGTCCGACCAGCGAGGTCATCAATGACCTGGGCATAGATTTGCTTGTTGCTCCGAAAGACGGTGAGGCGCGGGCGTTCTGCTGTGCCTTGTACGCGACCACGAACGCGAGACTTGATGCGCAAACGAGCTTTGGCTTTCTTTTTCGTATCCATGACTTCAGATTATTTCGCTGCGGTTTTACCAGCCTTGCGACGGATCTGTTCGCCCACAAAGCGAACTCCTTTTCCTTTGTAAGGCTCAATCTTGCGCAGCGTGCGAATTTTGGCAGCTACCATGCCAAGCAATTGCTTGTCGTGTGAGGAAAGGGTCACCGTGGGTGCCTCCCCTTTTTTGGTTTCTGCTTCCACCTTGATTTCTTTCGGCAATTCCAAGATGATGGGGTGGCTGTAACCGAGACTCAAATTGAGCTGCTGGCCTTGGTTGGCCGCCCGATAACCTACACCGACCATTTGAAGTTGAACTGAATAGCCTTCTGTCACCCCAACAATCATGTTTTGAATCAAGGCTCTGTGAAGACCATGCTTCGCGCGCATGTCCTTATCGTCGTTGGGACGAGTCACTGTCAATACATTTTCGGCGTATTCAAGGCCAAGCTTCTCGTCGACCTCCTGCGTCAGTTCCCCTTTGGGGCCCTTGACAGACACAACGTTTCCCTGGATGGAGAGATCGACTCCACTGGGAACGGTGATGGGATTTTTTCCAATTCGGCTCATGACGATTTAGTATACAGTGCAAAGAATTTCACCCCCCACGTTCAGACGACGTGCTTCTTTGTCAGTCATCATACCCTTACTGGTGCTGATGATGCTGACACCGAGGCCGTTCAGGACGCGCGGCAAATCACCAGGACTTCCGTAGCGACGCAGTCCGGGCTTGGAGTAGCGCTTGATTTCAGTAATTGCTGGTCGACGTGACTTGGCATCGTAACGCAAAGCAATTTTGATGCTGCCTTGATGGCCTTCGTCAACAAACTTGTAGTTCAGGATGTAGCCCTGGTCAAACAAAATTTTGGTCAACTCCTTCTTCACGTTGGAAGCAGGAATCTCCACCACCTTGTGACCGGCCATTTGCGCATTACGAATGCGCGTCAAGTAATCGGAAATGGGATCGCTATGCATGTTTTCTCTGATTCAGATTACCAACTCGCTTTTTTCACGCCGGGGATGCGTCCAGACAAAGCCATCTTGCGAAACAAGACTCGGCTGATGCCAAACTGTCGCATGAAGCCACGGGGACGACCCGTGATTTGACAACGGTTGTGCAAACGCACTGCTGCAGAATTGGGGGGCAGCTTCTGGAGGCCCTCCCAATCGCCCGCTTCTTTCAATGCCGCTCTCTTGGCTGCGTACTTCGCCACAAGACGTTCACGCTTTCGCTCGCGGGCTTTCATGGATTCTTTCGCCATCTCTTAATTCTTTTTGAATGGGAAGCCGAACGCAGCAAGAAGGGCCTTGGCCTCTTCGTCAGTTCTGGCGGTGGTTACAATGGTGATGTCCATCCCATTGATGTATTTTACTTTGTCCAGGTCGATTTCCGGATAAATGATTTGCTCTTTGATGCCGAACGTGAAGTTTCCTCGTCCATCAAAGCCCTTGGCCTTGACGCCTTGAAAGTCACGGGTACGCGGCAAGGAAACGGCGATCAGCCGATCGAGAAATTCGTACATCCGATCACGGCGAAGGGTGACACGTGCGCCAATCGGCATGCCCTTGCGCAACTTGAAGTTTGACACGTCTTTGGTTGAGATTGTGGGCACTGCTTTCTGTCCAGCAATCGTGCTCATCTCATCTAGAGCAGTCTCGACCATTTTACGGTCAGCCACTGCCTTGCCCAGACCTTGGTTTAGGCAAATCTTTTCAATGCGCGGCACCTGCATGGCAGATGTGTACTCGAACTGCTTCATCAAAGCAGGAGCAATTTCTTCCGCGTATTGCGTATGAAGTCGGGGAATGTAACTCATCACTTCAGCTCCTCATTGGTTTTCTTAGAATAACGGACCAATTTCCCGTCGTCACCTCGACGGCGGCCCACACGAGTGGCGTTGCCAGCACCATCCACAACCATGACGTTGCTGATGTGGATGCCTGCCTCAACAGTCGTCACCCCACCTTGGGGATTCGCAGGGCTTGGCTTCACGTGCTTGGTAACAATGTTTACACCTTCTACCACAATGCGATCCGTCTTGCGGTCCACAGACAATACCGTGCCTTCCTTTCCGCGGTGGCCCCCGGAAATGACTTTGACGTTGTCGCCCTTTTTGACTTTGATTCTTTTGAACATGCTTCGTGGATTACAACACCTCTGGTGCGAGTGAAACAATCTTCATGAAGTCCTTCTCACGCAGCTCACGAGCCACAGGACCAAAAATGCGCGTTCCACGCATGTCGTTGTTTGCGTTCAACAACACAATGGCGTTGTCGTCAAAACGGATGTATGAACCGTCGGGACGTCGCACTTCCTTTTTGGTACGTACCACCACTCCTTTGGATACAGTTCCTTTTTTCACGTTGCCGTTGGGAGTCGCGCTTTTTACAGCCACGACCACTGTGTCCCCGAGGGACGCGTAGCGACGCTTGGTGCCACCCAACACGCGGATGCAAAGGGCTTCCTTCGCTCCGCTGTTGTCAGCGACTTTCATTCGGGATTCTTGCTGGATCATCGTTCAGTCTTTTTCCTTCAGGATTACTTCGCACGCTCAACAACCTCTACCAATCGCCAGCACTTGCGCTTGCTCATTGGACGAGTCTCCATAATACGTACCGTGTCCCCGATGTTGCAGGTTTGCTCCTCATCATGGGCCACAAACTTCTTGGTGCGCTTCACAAACTTCCCGTACATGGGGTGCTTCTCCTTGCGCTCCACAGAAACCACAATGCTCTTGTCCATTTTGTTGGACGTGACGATGCCTATGCGTTCCTTTCGGAGATTACGTGTAATTGTTTCGGTGCTCATGGTTTCTCTCAGTTGGCGTGTTTACGGGCGTTCTGCTCAGTCAACAAACGGGCAATGTCCCGCCTCTTCTCGGACAAAGCCTGAGGAGACTCGAGGCCCGCAATCGTGTGGTTAAAGCGCAGCTTGGCCATGGCTTCTCGTTCGAGGTCGATGCGCTCTTGCAAGTCCTTGTCAGACAATTGGCGAATTTCACTGTTGGCAATCATGACCCTGAGTAATCTGGACGAACAACAAACTTGCACTTGACAGGAAGCTTCTGAGCCCCCAATCGCAGTGCCTCTTGCGCGGTTTCAATGGAAACACCATCCACCTCAAACATGATGCGGCCTGGGCGCACAGGCGCAACCCAATGGCTGGGGGCACCCTTTCCCTTTCCCATTCGAACCTCTGCGGGCTTCGATGTGATTGGCTTGTCTGGAAAAATGCGAATCCATACGTTACCCTCACGCTTCATGTAACGGTTGATGGCAATACGGGCAGCCTCAATCTGGCGAGAAGTGATGAAGCCCACTTCGAGCGTTTTGAGCGCAAATGACCCGTAGGATATCGTGCTTCCACGGTATGCCAGGCCGCGGACACGGCCTTTCTGCATTTTGCGGAATTTGGTACGTTTTGGCTGTAGCATAACTATTCAGCGTTGCATTCAATCAGGAACGAGGGCCTCGACGTCGTCCAGGCGCACCACCGCGACGGTCGCCGCGATCCTTCTTTTGGGGTGGAACAGGTGACAAGTCACGCTTGCCAAAAACTTCACCACGGCAAATCCAGCATTTGATGCCGATTCTTCCGTATGTGGTGTGCGCCTCCACCAACGCATAGTCGATGTCAGCACGGAACGTATGCAGAGGAATCCGACCCTCTTTGTAACTCTCACTGCGGGCGATTTCAGCACCATTTACACGACCTGCGATGTTGATTTTGATGCCTTCCGCACCAAGACGCATCGTTCCTGCAATGGCCATTTTGATTGCACGACGGTGGCTGATGCGAGCTTCAATTTGCCGCGCAATGCTTTCCGCCACCAAGCGCGCATCCAACTCGGGGCGCTTGATTTCAAAAATGTTGATTTGAACTTCTTTGCCAGTGAGCTTTTTCAATTCTTCGCGCAGCTTGTCAACCTCAGAGCCTCCCTTTCCGATGATGACGCCAGGGCGAGCGGATTTGATGGTCACCGTCACGAGCTTGAGGGTGCGTTCAATGATGATGTTGGATACGCTTGCCTTGCGCAAACGAGCCATCAGGTAGGTTCGGATTTTGTCGTCTTCCACGAGCTTGTCCGTGTAGTCCTTTCCTCCATACCAATTGGAGTCCCATCCGCGGATGAAACCCAGGCGATTGCCGATCGGATTCGTCTTCTGTCCCATGATTAATTCTTAGCGCTATCTACAATGATGGTCACGTGGTTGCTCCGCTTGCGAATGCGGTGAGCACGTCCTTGAGGAGCAGGCTGCAGACGCTTCAACATCCGAGCGCTGTCCACTTTGATTTCGCGCACAATCAGGTTTGCCTCTTCAGGGCGCTGGCCCTCGTTCTTGGCCTCCCAATTCGCAATGGCTGAGAGCAAAAGCTTTTCCAAACGGCCGCTGGCTTCACGCGAATTGAAGCGCAACACGTTCAATGCTTCGAAAACGTCCTTGCCACGGACTGTATCTGCGACCAAGCGCATTTTGCGCGGCGAGGTTGGGCAGTTTTTCAGGCTTGCAATGGCGGTGCTCTTCAGCTCCTCCTTGATCGCCTCTGCGGTATTTCTTTTACGTGCTCCCATGACTCAGCGCTTCTTGTCTTTTTTGTCTGCATGACCGCGGAAAGTCCGCGTTGGCGAAAATTCGCCAAGCTTGTGACCAACCATGTTTTCGGTCACGAATACCGGAATGAATTGACGTCCGTTGTGTACGGCAATCGTCAGGCCCACAAAGTCTGGTGTGATCGTACTGGTACGAGACCAGGTTTTGATCACTGACTTCTTGCCAGAGGCTTGCATCGCTTCAATGCGCTGCGCAAGCTTGTAGTGGATGAATGGGGGTTTTTTGAGAGAACGAGCCATGTCTTACTTCTTCCGACGTTCGATGATATTCTTAGAGGATGCCTTACGCTTGTTGCGTGTTTTGAAGCCTTTGGCAGGGATGCCATTGCGTGAGCGAGGGTGTCCCCCGGAGGATCGACCTTCACCACCACCCATGGGGTGGTCGACTGGATTCATCACCACACCACGTACACGTGGGCGGCGACCCATCCAGCGGCTGCGACCAGCTTTACCGCTGACCTGCAAGTTGTGCTCACTGTTACCCACGGCTCCGACCACGGCCATGCATGTCACCAAAATCTGACGAGTCTCTCCGCTTGGCAATTTCAAAACAGCGTATTTGCCATCGCGGGCTGCGAGTTGAGCGTATGAGCCTGCACTCCGAGCGATGTTCGCTCCGCGGCCAGGGTGCAATTCGATGTTGTGCACAATCGTTCCAAGCGGAATGTCAGACAGGTACAAGGCGTGACCCACTTCAGGACTTGCGTTTTTTCCGCTGTTGATTGTCATACCTGGCTTCAAGCCTTCGGGCGCAATGATGTAGCGCTTCTCTCCGTCCTTGTATTCGACTAGGCAAATGTTGCTGGAACGGTTGGGGTCGTATTCTACTGTCAAGACGGTCGCCTCCATGTGCTTGTTGCGCTTGAAGTCAATGACTCGGTAACGCCTCTTGTGTCCACCACCACGGTGACGCATGGTCATCTTTCCGTCACTGTTGCGACCGCCGCTTTTTTTGATGGGCTCAAGCAATGGCTTGTGTGGCTTGTCTGTAGTGATCTCTTCAAACTTAGAGAGCACCTTGTGACGCATGCCAGGGGTTATTGGGTTGAATTTCCTAAGTGCCATGGGTCAGATGTTGTCGTAGAAGTCGATGGTTTGCCCGTCAGCCAAGCTGACAATGGCTTTCTTGTAACCGTTGGTTCGGCCTCGCACCACACCAGTTTTGGTATAGCGTTGGCGGGCTTTGCCATCCACGCGAACTGTGCGAACGGAGGTGACATTGACACCATACGCAGATTCAATCGACTTCTTGATTTCGATTTTGTTTGCGCCGTCTGACACCACGAACCCGTAGCTGTTGTTGCGTTCCGTGTCCAGCGACATTTTCTCGGTGATGAGGGGCTTGATCAGAATGTTTGACATGGCGTTAGGCTTTCAGCATTCCTTCAATGACTTCGTGGGCGTTGTCCACGAAAACGAGGTTGGAACAATTCATGATGTCATACGTACTCAGATCTGAGGCCACCATTACCTTGTGCCTTGGAAGGTTGCGACAGCTGCGATAGATGGACTCATTCGCTTCACGTAGAACCATCAAGGTTTTTTTGTCTGCCAACTTCAAACCCTCAAGCACCGCCAAGAATTCCTTGGTTTTGGGCGCATCCATTTTGATGTTGTCGACCACTGTGATCCCTTCGCCCTTCGCTTTGTAGCTCAAAGCACTCTTCCGAGCGAGCTTCTTCAGCTTGCCATTCAATTTCTGAGTGTAATCACGAGGTTCAGGACCAAATACAGTACCTCCTCCTCTGAACAAAGGGTTCTTGATGCTACCCGCGCGAGCAGTACCCGTTCCCTTCTGCTTTTTGATTTTCCGGGTTGAACCGGTCACCAAGCTGCGGTTGAGCGAATCGTGGGTGCCTTGACGCTGGGCCGCCAAAAAACGCTTGACGTCCAAGTAGATCGCGTGATCATTGGGCTCGATGCCAAAAACCGCATCATCCAAATTCACAGACTTCTTGGTCTTGGATCCTTTGCTGCTGTAAACGTTGAGTTTCATGATGCTTCAGGCTTTCGGATTACGACAGTAGAACCCTTGTGTCCTGGGACGGCGCCCTTGACCACGAGCAAGCCTTCCTCCGGAATGACTTTCAATACCTCGAGATTTTCGATGGTCACGCGAGAGTTCCCCATTTGACCTGCCATTCGCATTCCCTTGAAAACACGTGATGGCGTGGATGCCGCACCAATAGAACCAGGTGCACGCAAACGGTTGTGTTGACCATGCGTCGCTTGACCAACGCCAGCGAAGCCATGGCGCTTTACAACGCCTTGGAATCCCTTTCCTTTGGATTTACCAATGACGCTGACGTATTCACCTTCAGCAAAAACGTCGTCCACTTTGACGGTGTCGCCAGGCTGCAATTCCTGCTCAAAAGCATGGAATTCCACAAGTTTGCGTTTTGGGGCCACACCTGAGCGCTTGAAATGGCCTTGCATGGCCTTCGATGTATGCTTCTCGGAGCGCTCGCCGTAACCAAGCTGAACGGCTTCGTAGCCGTCCCGCTCGAGGGTACGTACTTGCGTCACGACGCAAGGACCAACTTCCAATACTGTGCATGGGAGATTCTTCCCAGCGGCACTGTAGATGCTGGTCATGCCTACTTTTTTCCCTATGAGTCCGGGCATGGTGTTTGTTTGTTTGTTTTATTCAACCTGATTGAGAGATCAGACTTTGATTTCGACTTCGACGCCACTGGGCAACTCAAGTCGCATCAAGGCATCAACGGTCTTCGAGGAAGAACTGTAGATGTCTATCAAACGCTTGTATGCGCTCAGTTCGAATTGTTCACGACTCTTCTTATTCACGTGAGGTGAACGCAGAACCGTGTAGATTCGCTGGTGAGTGGGAAGGGGCACGGGGCCGCTAATCACAGCGCCAGTAGACTTCACTGTTTTGACAATCTTTTCAGCCGACTTGTCGACCAAATTGTGGTCGTACGATTTGAGCTTAATGCGAATTTTCTGCGTCATAACTTGTGTGATTAGCCTTTGGCGTCTTCAATAACTTGTTCTTGAATGTTGTTGGGCGCTTGAGCATAGTGGCTGAAACTCATGCTTGACGTGGCCCGGCCAGAGGTCAGAGTACGAAGATCAGTCACATAACCAAACATCTCAGACAGGGGGACTTTGGCATTCACCACGGTCTTGCCTGACCGTTCGTCAGTTCCCTCGATTAGCGCACGACGTTTGTTGAGATCACCAATGACATCACCCATATTCGCTTCAGGCGTGACCACCTCGAGTTTCATGAGTGGTTCCAAAATCTTGGGTTGACAGCTCTTCACTGCTGCACGGTAGGCAAACTTGGCCGCCTGCTCGAAAGACAATTGGTCCGAATCCACTGCGTGGAAGCTGCCATCGAGGAGCTCAACGTACATGCTGTCCATAGGGTAGCCCGCAAGAACACCATTGTTCATCGCTTCCTTGAAGCCTTTTTCCACGGAGGGAATAAACTCTTTCGGAACATTTCCACCTTTCACCGAACTCTTAAACACCAAGCCTTCGTTTTCGGGGTCGGGAGAAGGCCCGATTTTGACAATGATGTCCGCAAACTTTCCTCGGCCACCCGATTGCTTTTTGTACACCTCACGATGATCGGCTGTACCAAAGATGGCTTCTTTGTACGCCACACGAGGCTGTCCTTGATTGCACTCCACATTGAATTCTCGTCTCATGCGGTCAATCAAGACCTCGAGGTGCAACTCACCCATCCCTGAAATCACGGTTTGGCCGCTCTCCTCATCCGTGGAAACTTGGAAAGTTGGATCCTCCTCGGACAATTTATTCAGCGCCGTCCCAAGTTTGTCCATGTCAGCTTGAGATTTAGGTTCAATGGCTACGCCAATGACCGGCGCAGGGAAACTCATGCTTTCCAATACAATGGGTGACTTTTCGTCGCACAACGTATCTCCCGTGCGGATGTCCTTGAAACCAACCACAGCTCCAATGTCGCCCGCCTCGAGACAGTCGATGGGATTTTGCTTGTTGGAATGCATCTGGAAAATGCGGCTGATTCGCTCTTTTTTGCCAGAACGAGTGTTCTTTACGTAAGAACCAGCTGGCAGCTCACCTGAGTATGCACGCACGAAACACAAACGGCCGACGAAGGGATCAGTGGCAATCTTGAAGGCAAGACCTGAAAAAGGCTCAGATGGGTCGGGCTTGCGCTCCATTTCAATGCTCTCGTCGTCGGGGTCAGTGCCTGTGATGCTTTCCACGTCGTAAGGCGATGGCAAATACATCATCACTGCATCCAACATGGTCTGAACGCCCTTGTTCTTGAAGGCTGAGCCACACAAGATGGGAGTAATGTCCATGGAAATCGTCGCCTTTCGGATGGCTGCCACGATTTCTTCCTTGCTCAAGCTGTCTGGGTCCTCAAAATACTTCTCCATCAAGGAGTCGTCCTGCTCAGCCGCTGCTTCAATGAGCTTTTCGCGCCATTCTGCAACAGTGCCAACAACGTCTTCTGGCATGGGGATTTCCTCCCAGGTCATGCCCTTGTCTTCTTCGTTCCAGACGTAAGCTTTGTTGTCAATCAAGTCAACCACACCCTTAAATGTCTCTTCTGCTCCAATGGGAACCTGCAGCGGCACAGGGCGTGCACCGAGCATGTCCTTGATCATGCCAATCACGTTGAAGAAGTCCGCACCAGAACGGTCCATCTTGTTGACAAAACCGATGCGGGGTACGCCGTATTTGTCAGCCAGTCCCCAATTCGTTTCAGATTGTGGCTCGACCCCGGACACGGCACAAAACAAGCCCACCGCTCCGTCAAGCACACGCAAGGAGCGCTCCACTTCAACCGTAAAGTCTACGTGACCCGGAGTGTCAATGATGTTGATTCGATATTCTTGGTCTTGGAAGTTCCAAAAGCACGTGGTTGCAGCAGACGTAATCGTGATGCCGCGCTCCTGCTCTTGCTCCATCCAATCCATCGTAGCTGCACCGTCGTGTACCTCTCCGATTTTGTGGCTGATGCCGGTGTAGTACAAGATACGCTCCGTGGTCGTGGTCTTGCCAGCGTCCACGTGGGCCATGATGCCAATGTTACGCGTGAAGTTGAGGTCTCTTTTTGCCATGGTCTCAGATCGTTGAGGTCAAAATCAGAAGCGGAAGTGTGCAAAGGCTTTGTTCGCTTCGGCCATGCGATGCGTGTCTTCCTTCTTTTTAAACGTGGATCCCTCCTCCTTCGAGGCGGCAATGATTTCTGCGGCCAAGCGCTCAGCCATGCTTTTCTCGTTTCTTTTTCGAGAAAAATCAATCAACCATTTCATCGCCATGCTCATCTTCCGGCTGTCACGAATGGGGGTTGGAATTTGAAATGTCGCACCACCCACACGCCGGCTGCGCACTTCAACTGCAGGAGTGACATTGTCCAGAGCTTGTTTGAATAATTCGAGGCCATTTTCACCCGTGCGTTCTGACACACGATCGATGGCATCGTAGAAAATCGTGAATGCCACGCTCTTCTTTCCATCCAGCATGAGGTTATTCACAAATGTGGTCACTTGCGTATCTCCGAAACGTGCGTCTGGCAGAATGCGGTGTTTTTTGGCGACTCTTCTTCTCATGGCATCAACTTACTTTTTCGACTTAGGTCGCTTGGTTCCATACTTCGAACGTCTCTGCATCCGCCCCTCAACACCAGCCGTGTCAAGTGCGCCACGGACAATGTGGTAACGCACGCCTGGAAGGTCTTTCACCCGACCTCCGCGCACGAGTACAATGCTGTGTTCTTGGAGGTTGTGTCCTTCGCCGCCGATGTAGGCGTTGACTTCATTGCCATTGGTCAATCGCACACGGGCGACTTTACGCATGGCCGAATTTGGCTTCTTTGGTGTTGTTGTGTACACACGTACACAGACACCACGGCGTTGTGGACATGAGTCCAAAGCGGCCGATTTACTCGCCTGAGTCTTGGTGACCCGTCCTTTGCGGATGAGCTGCTGGATAGTAGGCATCGTCTAGGTTTGACGTTAATCTTTAGGCACTAAATACACTGCCCCCAAATTTTAAAGGGGGTGCAAAAGTAGATGAAACCAATGAAAAAACAAGGGTTTTGGCGAGTTTTTTATGGTGAATTATCCAAGGATGTCAATCTCTCTTCTGCGACATGCACGTACCCACAGTTCATGAACGATGCAACACGAAACCTTACCTTCGAATTGTGAATTTTCTCCACGATTTGAATGATGCGCAACGCGA
Organism: Flavobacteriales bacterium UBA1112; assembly: GCA_002313415.1. GTDB lineage: Bacteria > Bacteroidota > Bacteroidia > Flavobacteriales_D > Sanyastnellaceae > UBA11663. The sequence goes on along the minus strand of DCBH01000132.1, from coordinate 12,581 downwards.
GGCTGCATCGAACATAGAAGGTCCCATGATGGTCATCGCCGGTGCAGGCTCGGGGAAAACGAGGGTCTTGACATATCGCATCGCCCACATGATGAAGCAGGGCGTAGATGCGTTTTCAATTTTGGCCTTGACCTTCACGAACAAAGCTGCACGCGAAATGAAGGGTCGCATCGGCAAACTCGTGGGAGAAAGTGAGGCCAAAAATCTTTGGATGGGCACCTTCCACAGCGTTTTTGCCAGAATCCTACGCATCGAATGTGAGCGCATCAATTACCCGCGAAACTTCACCATTTACGACACCCAAGACAGCCGCAGTCTTCTGAAAGAAATCATCAAAGGGATGGGGCTCGACGACAAAGTGTACAAACCTGCAGGAGTTCAATCTCGAATCAGTTCAGCCAAAAACAACTTGATTGATGCACGCGCCTACGCCGAGCAGGCGGAAATACGATCGGAGGATCAACAGTCTGGGCGCCCAATGTTGGCCGACATCTACGCTCAATACGAAATACGGTGTTTTCGAGCAGGGGCCATGGATTTTGACGATCTCCTCTACAAAATGAATGTGCTGCTTCGTGACTTTCCGGATTTGCTGAACAAATACCAGCATCGGTTCCAGTACATCCTCGTGGACGAGTATCAGGATACCAACTTTGCCCAATACCTCATCATTAAGCAATTGGGTGCCGTGCACGAAAACGTATGCGTGGTCGGCGACGACGCCCAGAGCATTTATGCCTTCCGAGGAGCCAGCATTCAGAACATTCTGAATTTCAAAAAAGACTATCCCGAAGCCAAGTTGTTCAAGCTCGAGCAGAATTATCGTTCGACATCACACATTGTCAAAGCCGCAAACTCGGTCATCGCCAACAACCGAGACCAAATTCCAAAAGAGGTGTGGACCTCCAATGCAGAGGGAGATAAAATCAAGGTCTTTCGAGCCACCTCCGACAACGACGAGGGCAGATTTGTGGCCAATCGGATCTTCGAAGTGCGTGGCAACGACCAGTGCCATTATAAAGATTTCGCCGTTCTGTATCGAACCAACGCGCAGTCTCGCTCCTTCGAAGAAAGCTTGAGAAAACTCAACGTCCCTTACCGGATTTACGGAGGTCTTTCCTTCTACCAACGTAAAGAGGTCAAGGATCTTTTGGCGTATTTCCGTTTGACGGTCAACCCAAACGACGACGAAAGTTTCAAGCGCGTGGTGAACTACCCAGCTCGTGGCATAGGAAAGACGACGATGGACAGGCTCATCGCATTCGCCGCCGCTGAAGAAATCAGTTTGTGGAAAGCCCTCCACCCCGACCAAGGTTCACCTGATGCACCTCTGAAGGGAGCGGCTTCGAAAAAACTTGGTGAATTTGTCGATATGATTGCGGCATTCTCAGCGGAAGCCAACCAATCGAATGCCCATGCCGTGGGCTTGGCCATTGCCAAACGCTCGGGATTGGTGCACGCACTTTACTCCGACAAGACTCCGGAGGGGGTTGCCCGCTACGAAAATGTTCAGGAATTGCTTAACGCGCTCCAAGGCTTCGTGGAAAACCCCTTGAATGAGGAAGCCCAAAGTCTGTCCGACTTTCTCATCGACGTCGCCCTGCTTACCGATGCGGATACTGACGACGACGACGACAACAAAGTCAGTCTGATGACAGTCCATGCAGCCAAGGGACTTGAATTCAGACACGTTCACATTGTGGGTTTGGAGGAACAGCTCTTTCCTTCTCAAATGGCCATGGAGAGTCGCGCAGAATTGGAAGAAGAGCGACGTCTGTTCTACGTGGGACTCACCCGTGCGGAAGTCACCTGCACGTTGTCCTACGCCCTGACTCGATTCAAATGGGGTCAAGTGATGCAAGGGGATCCTAGTCGATTTTTGGAAGAGATTGATGACGACTGCATCACACTTCCACAACATGCCCCGTCCTCTCGGAGCCCCGTCGACTTTGCTCAGGCCCGAACGCAATTTCGACAGATGCCTGCGGGAACGGAGCCGCGAACATTTGGCCGATTGTCGAGCAAGACAGCACCAAGTGCCCCGTCACGTCCTGGAAAGTGGTCGAGTATGAAAGAAGCTGCGAAGAATGCGCCCTCTCCCTCGAGCTCCAATTCTTCCAGTGGTTCACAACCAAATGAAAACACGGGTGGACCCTCCATCGTCGCGGTTGGCGACACCGTCATGCATGCCAAATTTGGAAAGGGGAAAGTGGTGGCCTTGGAAGGTTCAGCACCGAATGAAAAGGCGACCGTTTTTTTCCCCTCAGTAGGACAAAAGCAATTGCTGTTGAAGTTTGCCAAACTTGAGGTGCTTGGATGAAACATCCTCAGACATGCCAAATTTGCAACCTGCTTCTGCTGGGTTGCCTGCTCGTGGTCTTTGGTTCATGCCGCCCTGAAAGCTTAGACATCGTCGTTGAGGTTCATGTGGTGCAATGGGCAGACCCCAGTCTGCCCGAAGTGGGCGCCACCGTAATCCTCGAAGAACAACGCCTGACCAACGGCGTGATCAACTCTTTTTTCACCGAAATTGACCGCAGTGTCACCCCCGCGAGCGGAGTAGTTGAGCTGCAAACGGTCCGAAGCAACGTTCTCTCCTTGAGGATTCGGGTCGAACAGCCCGACTGTTTTGATGAAATCGTCGAGCTCAACCCCGAAGATCTCCTGACAGACGGCACACCCAATGCAATTGACGTGGCAGTCATGCCTCAGTGCGCGATCCATGCAGACATCCGCAACGAAACATCGCCCTGCCCCAACTTCGATGTGATCTACAGGTGGACTCCTCGCAACGTATACGGCGCTGCTTCTGAGGTGAAATTCACCTGCGAGACCGAATGGCAAGCAGTGAGTTTTGGAGAGACTGAGAATGTTGTGTGTTACATCACTGGTGGTACTTGGCTTCTGCATCGGCGGTATTGGTCCTGCGCGGACAGCACCAACTTGGATTCAATTTGGTGTCCAGTGGGTGAGGTGGTCAACTTGACTCTCGACTGAAGCAATCTGAGCCATACACGCATCGAGATGGGCTTCCAGCCTTCTTACCTTTCGAACATGAACCTGACACACGTCCTGCGCTTCGCTTTGGTTTTCTGCTTGGTCACAATCGCCTCTTGGCCCGGTTTCTGTCAAACTCTGGATGCACCACTTCCCAAAGAAATCAGCGAGTGGGAGATGGAACAATGGCTCGTGCACCCCGTGGAGCTGACCGACCCTTCCACCCTCCGAGGTATCCCAACACCACCGCCTGGCAGCAACCTTCGTACTGCGGCGGAATGGGAAGAAGTTGAGGTTCTCACCATTACATGGCAAGGTTTCCCCTGCATCCTCAAGCAAATCACCGCGGCGGCCGTTCAAGAATGCCGAGTGGTCATCTTCTCAGAAGATGTAAGCCAGACTTCAAATTACCTCGGGGCCTTGTCTTGTGGAGGACCAGTGCCCATGGACAGCGTGGAGATTGTCAATGCCGAGTCCAACAGCATTTGGATTCGTGACTATGGCGCGAACACCGTGTTCAGCGAGTACAACGATGGCCGTGTTTTGGTCGATTGGCTCTACAACCGCCCTCGACCGGACGACGACGCCATTCCTGATGTGTTGGCGGATCACATGGGGCTCGAGCTTTACAGCACCATAGAGTCTCCAGACGACTTCATGAATACAGGAGGGAACTGGATGACCGACGGCTACGGAACTGCATTTGCATCAGAGCTGATTTTGGAGGAGAACGGGGGTGGCAATACTTGGTGGACAACCTTTCCTGACCACAGCGAGGCTGAAATCGATGCAATCGTAGAAGCCTATCACGGCATTGACACCTACGTCAAGATGGATAACCTCCCGTACGATGGCATTCATCACATCGACATGCACATGAAGCTCCTCAACGAGTCAACCCTCCTTGTGGCAGAGTATCCTGCTGGTGTGGCTGATGGACCTCAAATTGAAGCAAACCTTCAATATGTTCTCAGCAATTTCACCACAAAGTGGGGCACACCCTTTGACGTCATACGCGTTCCAAGTCCACCCGAGTATGGCGGAGGCTACCCCAACCAAAATGGCGACTACCTGACCTACAGCAATGCCATGTTCGTCAACAAAACCATCCTTCTGCCGACCTACTACGAGCAATTCGATACAACCGCAATTCGCATTTGGGAAGAGGCCATGCCTGGGTACAATGTGGTGGGCATCGATTGCGATTCTGGCAACGACAACATCATCTCTTTAAGTGGCGCCATCCACTGCATTACCCACTCCGTGACCGTGGCCGATCCACTGATGATCAGTCATCTACCACTCGGCGATACAGAAGATGCAGAAAACGCATACGCAGTGAGTGCAGAGCTAAGCCATCGCTCGGGGATTGGAGGTGCTGCGGTCAGCTGGACGACGAACCCAAATGGTCCATGGAACGAGGTGGAGATGGTCGAGGCCGCTTCTGACGACCTCTATGTTGAATATGTCGCCGAGATTCCCGCCCAACCGGAGGGCACGACGGTCTACTATTACATCACGGCAGAAGCCAACAGTGGCAAAACAGGGTCACGCCCAATGCCAGCCCCCGAAGGCTGGTGGTCTTTCCGGGTCTTGGACGAATC
>DCBH01000132.1:4596-7577 GCA_002313415.1 Flavobacteriales bacterium UBA1112 | reverse complement strand
TGCCTCGAAATCGACATGCCTCAATCTGCTGAGTGTCGAGTCACCCTTGCAAACTCTTTTGGTCAGCAAGTGGCGATCCTTCACGACGGATTGCTCAGTCGCGGTCTTCAGAGGATTTTCCTGAATGCCTCCAATTTGGCCGCGGGACCTTATCTCGTAACTCTGACCACAGCACAAGGTGTCCATTGGACTCAGCGCGTCATGGTCGAGAAGTAGGGAGTCACGTCGATGAAGCAAGCACAAAAAAAGCGCACCTTATCAGGTGCGCTTTTTTCATGGTTGACACAGTCATTTTAATTCCTTCGTCCCAACAAACGGAGCAGGAACAAAAAGAGATTTAAGAAATCCAGATACAACGAGGTCGCGCCAAGGAGTGCAAGCTTCATTGGCGAAACTGTTCCGTATTCCACTCCTGCCGCAATACGCTTCAGACGCTGAGTGTCGTATGCTACTAAGCCCGTGAAAATCAAGACCCCAACGGCACTAATCACAAAATCCAACATGGAACTTTGCATCCACCAGTTGACGAGACTCGCCAAAATGATGCCAATCAACCCCATGAAAAGCAAGCTCCCCATGCGAGATAAATCCACTTTGGTGGTGTACCCAGCAATGGCCATGATTGCAAAAGTTCCAGCCGTGATCAGAAAGACCTGAGTGAGACTCCCCATCGAGTACATGTAAAAAATTCCACCTAGGCTAAGTCCCATGGTCCCTGCAAAAGCAAGGAAAATCATTGCAAGCGAGGTCACACTCAACCTCTGCAAACCAAAGTTCATGACCATCAAAAACGCAAAAGGAGCCAACAACAAAATCCAGCGGCCCATGCCTTGCATGATTGTGAGATACAATTGACTTTCCGCCGCATAGTAGGCCGCCGCCGCAGTGACAGCCAATCCTGCCACCATCCAGGTAAATACCGTCGACATGAATGAGGAAACTGACGTGCCTTCAAGCACACCTGCGTCATTGAATTGGGGCTCTGAGCCACCGAAGAGTTTGGGAGGTTGTTCCATGCTTCAAAGATGCACATTCATCGCGCCACCGCCACGAATGCTTGACCAAAATTCACACTTCTTATTTGTTCAGAACCCTTACGCTCCGCCGTAGTAGTCGGCGTAATTGTTTTCTGTCTCATACAGTCTGATGTGGTGCAATTGGCACCCGTGTTCCGCGATTGGAGCCTCGAGCTCTTCCCATATGGCGATGATCAGGATTTCTGTCGACGTTCGTTTGCCATGCATGAACGGTACATCAATGTTCAGATTGCGATGATCCAAAGGCTCCTCAACATGTTCTTTGATCAAGTCCTTCAGATCCTTGAGATTCATGCAATACCCCGTGTCTTCCGCTGGCACGCCTTTCACAGTGACATGCAATTCGTAGTTGTGACCGTGCCAGTTGGGATTGGCGCACTTGCCAAAAACTTCGAGGTTCTTGGCTTCATCCCATTCATCATTCCACAATTTGTGAGCCGCATTGAATCGGGCACGACGGGTGACGTAAACGTTCTTCATGGTTTCATTAACCGCGCGAAGGTAGAGGATGTTCCCATGGAGTAACTTCGAGCCATGATTGTGGTCACCGGAGCGGCGGGTTTCATCGGAAGCGTTCTCGCTGTCAGATTATTGGAGGCAAATTACCGTCAGTTGGTCCTCGTCGACGATTTCAGTGTGACCAGCAAACGCGTCAACCACGAACATCTAGCTGCAACAGCGCGCGTAGATCGAGACAAATTTCCGGCATGGCTCCAAGCCAATGAAAGCCAGGTTCAATTCATCTTTCATCTCGGAGCCCGAACAGATACGACAGAGCAAGATTCACAGCTCTTGAATCGGCTCAACTTCGACTACAGCAAAGAAATCTGGAACATGTGTGTGGAATTTGGACTCCCTTTGATTTATGCCAGCTCTGCAGCGACCTACGGCGACGGATCGATGGGTTACACGGACAGCCATGAAATCGTTTCCAAATTGCAGCCGCTGAATCCCTACGGCCAATCCAAAAACAACTTTGACGCTTGGGCCATTGCTCAAGAACGCCAGCCCTACTTCTGGGCAGGATTCAAGTTTTTCAATGTCTATGGGCCAAATGAATTTCACAAAAAACGCATGGCTTCTGTTGTCCTGCACACCTTCAGGCAAGTGCAGGCGACGGGCAGCATGAAACTGTTCCGAAGCCACAGAGAAGATTACCAGGACGGGCATCAAACCCGAGATTTTGTGCACGTGGAAGATGTGTGCAGTGTTCTTCTGCATTTCATGCATCACCGCATCGCGACCAGCTCGGGGCTTTACAATTTGGGCAGTGGACAAGGACGCACCTTTTTGGACCTTGCCCAAGCGACCTTCCATGCCATGGGCAAAGAGCCCAACATCTCCTTCATCGATACTCCCCTCGACATCAGGGACACATATCAATACTTCACACAGGCAGACCTGACCAAGCTTCGCGCGAATGGTTATGCAGAACCTTTTCGCACTTTAGAGGAAGGCATCGACGACTACGTCAAGAATCATCTCATTCCTGCAACGTCGCGCGAGCCTCGAGGATTTTTTGGCGAATCCGCTTGAGCTTGGCCACTGCTTCCGCGCGTTCCGCCACTTCAGCTTTTTGTGCTTTCACCTGCGAATGCTGTGCCGCGATGGCGGCCAATGCTGCTGCTTTGCCCCGTTCGCTCACCTCTCCCTTTCTTGATGTCAATGCTTTACGTGCTCCTTCCAAAGTCAATCCCTGCACCTTGACCAAGTCGTAGATGCGACGAATCACATCAATGTCGTCCTGTTTGTAGGCTCGCTTGCCACGTGCATTGGTTTTGGGCTGAATCTGCTTGAACTCTCTTTCCCAGAAACGAAGCAGAGACGGCTTTACATCAAGCAACTTGGCCACTTCAGAAATGCTGAAGTAACGCTTTTGAATGTTTTGATTTACAGGCATGCGCTGCAGCAAGATAGGATGCACTCCGCCATTATCACAACGTC
>DCBH01000132.1:1463-4274 GCA_002313415.1 Flavobacteriales bacterium UBA1112 | reverse complement strand
TATCACAACGTCGTCAAATGTCAGTCTAGACTTTGGGTCTCCAACTCCGATGCAGCCAACATGGCCTCATACTCCTCTGGGGTCAGATCGTTGAAGAAGTAATGCGCTGGATTCACTTTTTCGCCATTCTTGTGCACCTCGTAGTGCAAGTGAGAGCTGGTGGAAGTCCCTGTGCTCCCAACAAGCCCAATGACTTGGCCGCGCCTCACGCGGTCTCCCCTGCGCACCAGAGACTTGCTCATGTGTGCATACAGGGTCTCATATCCAAAACCATGACGAATGATGACATGACGCCCATATCCATTGTACAGCCGCTTTACCTTGACCACCACGCCGTCGCCAGTGGCAAACACATCTGTCCCCTCGGGTGCACTGAAATCCAACCCGTAGTGAAACTTACGGACCTTGTAAATTGGGTGGATGCGCCATCCCCAGCCTCCAGCCATGCGATTCAAGTCTTCGGCTCGGATGGGTTGGATTGCTGGAATGGCCTCCAACCGGTCCTCGTATTCCAAAGCCATTTCTGTGACCTCGTCGAGTGATTTGGACTGTGTAACCATGGCACGTTGCAGAGACGCCATACGAGTCTTCAAATCGGCGACCTCTTCCGAGTGGATGTGACCCCTGACGTCGGCATTTCGATCTGTTCCGCCAATGCCTGGGTCACGAAGGTGCTTGGGAACGGGTTGCACTCCGAGAAGCGTCCGATACACAGCATCATCTCTTTGAGCCATGTCCTCCATGGCGCGTTCCATGGTGGACAATTCCGAGCGCACCTCATCAAGTTGACCCTCGAGAAACGCAATTTCGCGGTCTCTTGCGCGATCCGCAGGAGACAAGAAAACTTGATCAAACAGCCAGACACTGGTGGCACCAATGGCCAAGACTCCAAGGGCGCGCAACACCAAGCCCCGAACAATTTCTCGCCGGGACAATGGCACCTGCTCAACTTGCAGAGTGTTGGGATTGAATCTTCTCCTCGTCCACTTCATGGAAGTACAAAGGTCGTCATTCTTTCGTGGATTGTCTGCCGTACTTTCACGGTGCAATTCGGAATTCCATGGAATCACGGCGTATTCGACAGACATTTTTAGATTTTTTCAAAGAAAAAGGGCATCAAATTGTACCCTCAGCGCCCATGGTCGTCAAGGACGACCCCACATTGATGTTTATCAATGCAGGTATGAATCCGTTCAAGGACTTGTTTCTGGGAAATCAACCTGTCAAGCACGCCCGGATCACAGACACTCAAAAATGTCTCCGCGTCAGCGGGAAACACAACGACCTCGAAGAAGTCGGTGTGGACACCTATCACCACACCCTGTTTGAGATGCTCGGCAACTGGTCATTTGGTGACTACTTCAAAGCCGAAGCCATCGACTGGGCGTGGGAACTCTTGACCGAGCGATACGGTTTGGACAAGGACCGTCTTTATGTCACCGTGTTCGGCGGTGACCAGGCAGACAATTTGCCCGCTGACGACGAAGCACGCGAACAATGGCAGAAACACGTCGCAGAGAATCGAATTCTCAATGCAGATAAAAAAGACAACTTTTGGGAGATGGGAGAAACGGGGCCCTGTGGGCCGTGTTCAGAAATTCACATTGACCTGAGAAGCGATGACGAACGGACAAAAATCAGCGGTCGTGACTTGGTGAACGAGGACCACCCTCAAGTGATTGAAATCTGGAATCTGGTATTCATGGAATTCAATCGGATGGCAGACGGATCGCTCATCCCACTCCCCAACAAGCACATCGACACCGGAATGGGTTTTGAGCGCCTCGCGATGGCCATGCAAGGGGTCAAATCCAACTACGACACAGACATTTTCACGCCACTGCTCAACGCCATCTCCCAAGCATGCGGCAAGCCTTATCCCAAAGACGACAGCCCCGAGGCTGTCGCCTTTCGCGTCATTGCCGATCACGTTCGTGCCGTGGCTTTCTCCATTGCCGATGGCCAATTGCCATCAAACACTGGGGCGGGGTATGTCATCCGACGCATTCTCCGACGCGCGGTCCGCTATGGCTCTTCCTTTCTCGAAATGAATGAGCCATTCATTCACACACTTGTGGCTGTACTCGATGCACAGATGTCAGAAACGTTCCCTGAAATTAAGGCCCAGCGCAGCCTCATCGAGCAGGTCATTGAGCAGGAAGAGCAATCCTTTCTTCGAACTCTCGCCTCCGGCATGGATAGACTTGAGACGGCCACTTCCAAGATGAGGCCCGGAGACGAATTGACCGGCGACGTTGTTTTTGAGTTGTATGATACATTCGGATTTCCCGTCGATTTGACCGCCTTGATTGCCAGCGAGAAAAAACTAAGTGTCGACGAACCAGGGTTCCAATCCTTGCTCAACGCCCAAAAAAACCGGTCCCGCGAGGCAGGAAAAATCACCGCGGACGACTGGCAAATCGTCACAGAGAACGCAAGCACCACCGAATTCATCGGCTACGATTGCAAAGAGGCTGAAATCTCACTGCTGCGCTACCGCGAAGTCACCACCAAAAAGAACACCCATGTACAAGCGGTGTTTGACCGCTCCCCTTTTTACCCTGAAGGAGGGGGACAGGTTGGCGACCGTGGCTCGCTGATTTCGGAGAACGGCACAGTCTACCAGGTATTGGACACCAAAAAAGAAAACAACCTCATCATTCATGTGCTCGATCGCGTGCCAGAGGGCAAAGCTTTTCAGGCCAAAGTTGATGTTGCATTGCAATCTGCAAGCGCCCGCAACCACAGTGCGACCCATTTGTTGCACGAAGCGCTCCGCGAGGTGTTGGGAACGCATGTAGAACAAAAGGG
>DCBH01000132.1:944-1072 GCA_002313415.1 Flavobacteriales bacterium UBA1112 | reverse complement strand
GAACTCTCTGAGATCGAATCGCTCGTTCAAAGTCGCATTCTTGCCAACCTCACATGTCAAGAGCACCGCAACATGGCCATTGCCGAAGCACGTGAAGCAGGAGCCATGATGTTGTTTGGCGAAAAGTA
>DCBH01000132.1:0-518 GCA_002313415.1 Flavobacteriales bacterium UBA1112 | reverse complement strand
TTCCGCATCGAAAGTGAAGGCGCAGTGGCAGCTGGAATTCGTCGAATTGAAGCATTGTCAGGTATCGTTGCAATGCAAGCTCAACGGGACGAACGCGAGCAATTGACACACATTCGAAACATGCTCAAAGGAAGCGCCGATCCTGCACAGGCTATCGGTGACCTCCTTAAGGCCAATGCCACGATGTCAAAAGACATTGAAGCTTTTCAGCGCGACGTTGCAGGCAAGGTCAAAGACGAATTGATTGCAGGACTCAAAAAAGTCGGCGGAATTCATGTATGTGGCGCCATCTTAGATTTGGATGCGAAGAACATCAAAGACCTCGCATTTCAACTCAAAGCCGAACACGCTCCATTTTTTGGCGCATTTGGAAGCTCTTCAGGAGGTAAGGTGACGCTTTCCATCGCCATCAGTGATGATGTGGTGAATGATCGCGACTTGCACGCAGGGAATTTGGTTCGAGAATTGGCCTCGCACATTGACGGAGGCGGAGGGGGTCAGGCTTTCTTCGCAACCGC
>DCBH01000014.1 GCA_002313415.1 Flavobacteriales bacterium UBA1112 | reverse complement strand
TTCAGGCAAAAACGCCCTTGCTTTTGGACGATGCCGGTGGTGACGCTTGGCAAAAGGCATGCGATTCTAGTGTGGCTGACTTGCTCGTCATTGCCACTCCTTGGCACCTTCATACATCCATGGCAATCTACGCCATGGAACAAGGACTTCATGCAGCCTCAGAGGTCCCCATCGCTTATACGGAAAATGACTGCCTCGCACTTGTAACCACGTCTGAAAGAACCCGTCGTCATTGCATCATGCTTGAAAATTGTTGCTACAACGAGGAAGAGCTTTGGGTGCTCAACATGGTCAAACAAGGACACTTTGGCGAGCTCACGCACGCAGAGTGTGCATACCTTCACGATTTACGCGCCCTGCTTCTGGATGCGACGTACTACCACGATCGCTGGCGGTTGCGCGAACATTTGGAGAGAGACGGGAATTTGTACACAACCCATGGCCTTGGGCCAGTTTGCATGTACATGAACGTCCTGCGAGGGGACAATTTGAGTCATCTCGTTTCCATGAGCAGCAACGAAGCAGCTTTGTCTCAAGCCCTTCAGGAATCTGATGACCCCAAACTTCAAGCCCTTGCCAGTCAGGTAAAGTGTGGTGATGTCAATACAACTCTGATTCGTACAACCCAAGGACGGAGCATCATGCTGCAATTCGACACTCATACAGGGCGCCCCTATTCGCGACTCAACAAATTGTGCGGGACAGGAGCAACGCACTACGGCTATCCATCTCGACTATATAACGACCATGGTCCCACGTGGAATTGGCATGAATGGGAAGACGATGCTGCCTTGGCGAAGGCTCGAAACAATGGAGCGCACCCCTTACATACTCAGCTACAGCAAGAAATCACGTCTCACCAACAAGGTCATGGCGGAATGGACTTCGTCATGATGTACAGACTGATTCGGTGTCTGAATGAAGGAATCAGTCTCGACTTCAGCGTATATGACGGAGTCCTTTGGAGCTTAGTGGGTGTATTGAGTGAGCGCTCAGTAGCCGACGGCAACCGCCGTGTCGACATCCCTGATGTGAGCGGTGGCTCCTGGAATCTCAAATGCGAACATCCTGTGTTCAGGAGAGTGTAATCGGGAGTTGGTCACTTTTCCTTTACGGGCGGCCCTCACTCCTCTCCTTCGAATTCATCAGAAGACGCGGAAATGTCAAGAAGCGATTCGCTTTCTCGGGCATCAAGGGTCGCGACGTCCTTGAGTCGGCGTTGCATGACATTCGTTCGCGTACTGCGGAGATCTTCAAGTGATTTCTTTGCTGTGGACAGCTGTTTGTCAACTTTCTCGAGCTGATTCGAGAACTTGCCGAACTCCGTCTTGACAGCTTCCAAAATCTTCCAAACCTCGCTGCTTCTCTTGGTCACCGCCAGCGTTCGGAAGCCCATCTGCAAACTGTTCAGCAATGCAGACATGGTCGTAGGACCTGTCACCGTGATGCGGTACTTGCGCTGAAGTGTCTCAAACACACCCGGGTGACGAAGAACCTCCGCGTACAGGCTCTCAATAGGCAAGAACATCACCCCAAAGTCCGTGGTGTGTGGCGCCTCTACATATTTCTCAGAAATGTCTTTCGCAAATTTTTCAAGTGTGGCGGTCAACGCCTTCTCCGCCGAGGCGATGGCATCCAAATCCCCAGCCTCGCGCGCGTTCAGCAAATCCTCATAACCATTGAGAGGAAATTTGGAATCGATGGGCAACCATACCACCTCGTCGTCTGAATTGCCTGGCATACGAACTGCAAATTCCACGCGCTCACTCGATCCTGGTCGTGTCGCCACATTCTCCTCATACTGCTCACGCGGAAGGAGCTGTTCGATGATGTTGGCGAGCTGGTATTCACCAAGAATACCCTTGGTCTTGACGTTTGTGAGCACCTTCTTTAGATCGCCCACCCCACTGGCAATGCTCTGCATCTCCCCAAGGCCCTTGTGCACTTGCTCGAGGCGCTCACTGACCAGCTTAAAACTCTCACCGAGGCGCTTCTCCAACGTGTCTTGAAGTTTTTCGTCCACAGTCTTGCGCATTTCTTCCAATCTCTTACCGTTGTCCTCCCGAATCTCTTTCAGCTGCTTTTCGATGGTCTCGCGCACATCCTTGACTGCTTCCAAAGACGTTTTGCCTTGATTGTGAAGCTGCTTGAGCAAATCGTCAAACTGCTGGCGCAACCCGTCCTGTTGGGCTTTGGAATTCTCATCTAAGCGCTTCTCAAAAGCCGTAAGGTTGTTTCTCAATTCCTCGCGCTGGGCCTGGGCACGTTCGGCAGCTTCCTTGCGGTTTCGGGCAAATTCGTCGCGCATCAAAACCTCTTGACCGCTGAGCTTTTCTTTGAGCGATTGGAGTTCGGCCGTCGTCCTTCCGTCGCCCTGAACTCCGACCTTTTTTCGCATGCCGAGCAAAAAAAGACAGGCGATGGTGGAAACAACGACGGAGAGGATGACAAGGGCTGTAAGCATGAATCGAGGGATTGAGTTCAATTGATGGATATCAAATCTACAATCCATAACGGCGCAATGCACTGCGCTGTTGTTCACAAGAATTTCACCGCACAAGACACCAAGACGGAATGACTTGGCGACTCATTTGACTCGTTTATCAATTCACCTGCCAAGGACCTCCGCCATCTTGGAGCCGATGTCTGCAGGGCTGTCCACCACGTTGATGCCACACTCGCGCATCACGCGCTTCTTTGCTTCGGCCGACTCGTCTTCGCCCGACACGATGGCCCCTGCGTGGCCCATGGTGCGGCCCTTCGGCGCCGTGACGCCTGCGATGAAGCCGACGACAGGTTTGGTACCGTTCTCTTCAATCCAACGCGCCGCTTGCACTTCGAGATCGCCGCCGATCTCGCCGATCATCACGATGCCCTTGGTTTCGTCGTCCGCCATGAGGAGCTTGACCGCCTCGAGGGTGGTCGTACCGATGATGGGGTCACCTCCGATTCCAATGGCCGTGGTTTGGCCTAAGCCTGCCTTCGTGCACTGGTCGACCGCTTCGTAAGTCAGGGTGCCGGACTTCGACACGATGCCCACAACACCGGGCTCGAAGATGAAGCCTGGCATGATGCCCACTTTGGCCTGGCCCGCTGTGATGATGCCTGGGCAGTTGGGGCCAATCAACGTGCAATCCCGCTTGTCGATGTACGCTTTCACTTTGACCATGTCCGCGACGGGAATGCCTTCAGTGATGGCAACGATGACCTTGATGCCTGCATCAGCCGACTCCATCAGGGCATCGGCTGCGAATGCGGGTGGCACAAATACAATGCTGACGTCCGCACCGGTTTCCGCCACAGCGTCCGCAACGGTATTGAATACTGGGCGATCCAGGTGGGTCTGACCGCCTTTTCCAGGAGTCACACCACCGACCACATTGGTGCCATATTCTATCATTTGGCTGGCATGGAAGGTGCCTTCGCCTCCGGTGAAGCCTTGCACAATGATTTTGGAATCGCGGTTTACAAGAACGCTCATGTCCTATGGTTGTTGTTTTGCAGCGATTGTATCGCCTGCGTTTGTGAATGCGCGGCAAATTTAGGCCAAATTCGCGCCATGAAGTCTCCACTCCACAACGCAGTTGACGGCGCAACCATTTGCGCCATCTCGACCGCCCCAGGTGCGGGGGGAATCGCGGTGGTCCGAATTTCAGGCGACGATGCACTTGCCCTTGGCTCGCAAGTTTTTTCCAAAAACCTTTCAGTCGTTGCAGACAGGGAAGCCGTCTTTGGACGCTTTCGCGACGCTTCAGGAACATTGCTTGACGAAGGCCTCGCCTTGATTTTTCGCGGTCCAAAATCCTACACTGGTGAGAATACTGTGGAGTTCAACATCCATGGATCTACTTACATCCAAAGCGAAGTCATGCGAGCACTGATTGAAGCCGGCTGTCGCCAAGCTGGTCCCGGTGAATTCACACAGCGCGCCTTTCTGAATGGTCGAATTGATTTGACCCAAGCCGAAGCCGTGGCTGACCTGATTGCCGCCCAACATGCAGGTGCACACAGGCTTGCCTTGGAACAGCTTCGGGGCGGTTTCGCGAAGGAGATCAATGCCCTACGCGAAGCCCTCATCGGCTTTGCAGGTCTCCTCGAATTGGAGCTTGATTTTGCCGAGGAAGACGTTGAGTTCGCAGATCGTGAACGCTTCGATGCCCTTCTTGCTGACCTCCTCTCACGAGTGAGCCTGCTCGCGGAAAGTTTCGCGACCGGCAACGCGATGAAAGAAGGCATTCCCGTAGCCATTCTTGGCGCACCCAACAGAGGAAAGTCAACCCTTCTCAACACACTTTTGGGCGACGATCGCGCCATCGTATCCGACATTCCAGGGACGACAAGAGACACCGTTGAAGACACCTGCAACATCGACGGTCTCAAATTCCGATTCATTGATACTGCTGGACTTCGAAATACTGAGGATGCTGTCGAAGCCGAGGGCATTCGCCGTGCGCTTGAGAAAGCTGCTGTCGCATCCACAGTTTTGCTCGTTCTCGATGCAAGTACTGACTCAAATGAAGACGTCCAATCCAAAATTGACGATCTGCATCTTGCCAAAGACATTCACATCATTGTCGTTTGGAACAAGTGCGATCTTGCTCCTGCTCCTGCTGTCGACGCCTGCCTGAATACAATTGCTTTAAGCGCTTCGTCGGGCGAAGGCTTGGACGACCTGAAACAAGAACTCGTGAACCATTATCGAATTGCCGACCAGGGCCACCAACTCGTGGTGACCAATTTGCGCCACTTCGAAGCTCTCACTTCTGCTAAGTCCGCACTTCAAGCCGTGCGCGACGGACTCACGAAGGAAATTCCCAGCGATCTCATCGCAGTGGATGTACGACAAGCGCTGCATCATTTAAGTGAAATCACAGGAGCAGTCCACGCAGACGACATCCTCGGCCACATTTTCTCCCACTTTTGCATTGGAAAATAAAAAGCCCGGGCCTTTCGACCCGGGCTTAAGTAAGGTCTTAAAATGACCCAAAAAACTATCTGTGGATGGCCAAGCGCTTCACACGTACCCCGCGCTGGTCACTGAGCATCACATTGTATGTGCCATTGCTCAATCCTGAAAGATCAAGCACGGTGTTGCCTTGTAACGTAGCATTCTGCTCGCTGTAAACCGAACGACCAGCAGCATCTGTGATTTGAATGCTTACT
>DCBH01000055.1:525-3373 GCA_002313415.1 Flavobacteriales bacterium UBA1112 | reverse complement strand
GCATCGACCCAGAGGGTGCAGAGGGATATCAGAATCGCTTGGCAGCATACCTTCTGCAGCTCGAGGCACTTGATGCTTGGTGCAAGAAAGAACTTCAGTCCATCGATGCCAGCAACCGCGTGCTGGTCACGGTGCACGACGCCTTCACCTATTTCGCCCGGCACTTTGAATTTGAAGTTCGTGGGCTCCAAGGAATCTCACCAGAAATTGAAGCGGGTGTCTATGATGTCTCGAACATGGTCAACTACCTCGTAGAAAATGACATCCAAGCTGTCTTTGTTGAAGAATCGCTCCCAACGAAAACCATGGAGGCCGTGGTAAGCGGATGCTTGTCGAAAGGTCACGTTGTGTCCATTGGTGAACCTCTCTTGGCAGACAACGTAGGCGTGGCTGGGACAGAGGAAGGCACATACATCGGCATGGTCAAATACAATGTGCGTGCGCTTGTCGAAGGACTCGGCAAATGAATCACCTCGACATCTGCAATCTTTCCGTTCACTACGATGATACGGTGGCCTTGACTTCGGTTGAAGCGACTTTGTCAAGTGGCCAGATTGTAGGTGTGATGGGTCCGAATGGCAGCGGAAAGTCCTCGTTGATCAAATGCATCGCTGGGATTCTGACGCCAACCGCAGGTGAAGTGCTTTGGAATGGGGTGAACACCCTCCAACACGGGATGTCCTTGAGCTACATCCCTCAGCGTGAGGACATCGATTGGGATTTTCCAATCACTGTTCACGACGTGGTGGAAATGGGGGTCACCAGTGATTTGCCCTTCTACAAAAAGCCAAGTGCTGAAATGAAGCAGCGCATTGAAGCTGCCCTAAATGCAGTAGACATGTGGTCACTTCGCCACAACCACATTCGAGCTTTGTCAGGGGGACAACAACAGCGCATGTTTTTGGCTCGGGCACTTGCACGTGAGGCTGATTTGTTGCTCCTTGACGAGCCTTTCAATGGGCTCGACGCAAGGGCCACGGACCAAATGATTGAGCAATTGCGAACCCTCGCTGGCAATGGTGTCACCATTGTTCTCGTGCACCACGAATTAAGCAATGCGAAGGCCATCTTGGATTCTGTGCTTTTGCTCAATGGCTCATTGATTGCCACAGGCCATCCTCGAGATGTCCTGACGCCTGACACCTTGAAATCGGTGTACGGCCAATCTTTTTCCTCGGATTCATGACTGAATTCTTCACCAACCCCATTTACCTGAACGCACTCATTGGCGTTCTGCTTGTGGCTCTCCCGTGCGCGATTTGCGGTTGCTTTCTCCAAATCCAGAACAACAGTCTCTTTGGGGAAACCATCGCTCACGGCTGCCTGCCCGGAGTGTATTTCGGATTCCTGTTCAGCGAATCCAGACACGTGTTGTGGCTGACGCTCGGAGCGGCCGTCACGGGAATCGCCTCATCCTTGATCGTGACCTTTGTGCTGCAACGCACCCGTCTGAAACGCGACGCCGCCCTGGCTGCGGTGCTCGGGGGCATGTATGGAGTGGGAATCGCTCTTCTTTCTTGGATTCAAAGCGCTGAACTGCCCAACCAAAATGGGCTGGAAAGTGTATTTCTAGGCAATGCCGCAGCGCTCACGGCCTCCGATTTGAAAGTAATCGGAACCCTGGGAGTACTGGCTTTGGGGTTCATCGCCCTCCGATACAGAAGTTTGGTCGCCTCCAGTTTTGATCGCAGTCACGCACTCATCTCGGGACACCGACCCCATGTTCAACAACTTTTGCTTTATGCCCTCGTCTCAATTTGTGTGAGCATCGGCATTCAATCGGTGGGGGCGCTTCTCGTCGCCGCCCTGATCATTGTTCCCGCTGCCATCGCTCGCATGTTCACCCACTCGCTTCTCACAATGATGGCCATGGCTGCCATCTTCAGCAGCACTGCAGGTTGGCTGGGAACGTCTGCGTCTGCCATGCTGCCCAACCTCCCCACGGGACCTTGTGTGGTGCTTGCGTTGACCGGGCTGTTCATGGTGGTGGCTTTGGTCAAAGTGTTGAACTCCAAAATGCGCCTGCTGTGAATTGGGCCATCGCCGCCGTGGCCATCCTTGTGGCCATCAATGGAGGTCTCGTGGGGGCCATGATGATGCTGCGACGCATGTCCATGATTGCCGATGCTGTCGTTCATTCCATTCTTCCTGGATTGGTCATGGCCTACCTCATCCAAGGCGATCGGAGCCCCCTTGCGATGATGATCGGAGCGCTCGTCGCAAGTGCACTTTCCTTGCTTCTCATCGGATGGATTCGACGAGTGCTGCAATTGAAGGTTGACTCGGCCATTGGCGTGGTATTCACCACCATGTTCGCCTTGGGGATTGTGCTGATTTCACTCTTTGCAAATCGGGTAGAAATTGACGCCGACTGTGTCCTGTTTGGGCAATTGGCCTACGTTCCCTTGGATTTGTGGATTCGCCCATCGGGACTCAATTTGGGGCCCATTGCCTTGTGGGAATGTGGGGTGACCACCGTGGTCATTGCCTCTTTCCTTTGGATTGCAAGACGCGCGCTGCTCGCTTCAGCCTTTGACCCCACATTTCATGAGATTCACGGCACCAACAAGGTGGTGTGGCGGGTTGGGCTTATGTTCATGACCTGCCTTTTTGCGGTGACCTCATTTCACGCTGTGGGCGCCGTCATGGTGATGGCCTTTTTCATCTTGCCATCGGCCACTGCGTATTTGATTTCAACCACGATGCGAGAATTGATTGGTTGGTCCATGGCGTTTGGAATTTTGAGTGCCGGCCTTGGATTGGGACTTGCCATTGCGCTTAATCTGTCCATTGCAGGAAGCATGGTGTGCGTCCTGTTTGCACTCTTTTTGTTGATTTCAGCTTCCAC
>DCBH01000055.1:0-166 GCA_002313415.1 Flavobacteriales bacterium UBA1112 | reverse complement strand
GCTCATTCCACGATGTTCTCTTGATTTTTCTTCTGCAATGAAATACGCTCCAATTTCTCTCATGTTGTCCGTGGTCGTTGCCACCGTGGTGATTTTTCAATCTGCCATTGTTGCACCCGTGGCCAATGTGTCTTTGTCCGTAGAATCGGCAGCCTTGTTTCTCCGG
>DCBH01000125.1 GCA_002313415.1 Flavobacteriales bacterium UBA1112 | reverse complement strand
CAGGTGCGAACAATTGCAGAGGACAAGATGCCCGATTTAAATTGCTTTTCCGTCGAGTCCGCCATGAAAATGGTGGCAGGTACGGCGCGTAGCATGGGCATCAACGTCATTGGTGAATCTCCCTTCTAAGTCACAAATCGCGCAACATGGGACGACTATCAAAGAACCAGAAAGCGGTCGCTGAAAAAATCGATACGGAAAAGCTGTACAGCTTGGAAGAAGCCTCTGCCCTCGTGAAGGAGTGCTCAACCACCAAATTTGATGCAACAGTAGACCTCGCAGTGCGCCTTGGCGTAGATCCTCGCAAAGCGAACCAAATGGTTCGTGGAACGGTGAGCCTTCCCCACGGGACAGGCAAAAACGTGCGTGTATTGGTGCTTTGCACTCCTGACAAAGAACAGGAGGCGAAAGACGCCGGTGCAGACCACGTTGGATTGGACGAATACGTGACGAAGATCAAGGGCGGATGGACCGATGTGGATGTAATCATTACCACTCCCCAAGTCATGGGCAAGGTGGGTGCTTTGGGCCGAGTTCTCGGACCCCGTGGCCTCATGCCTAACCCGAAGTCGGGTACCGTGACAATGGAAGTTGGAAAGGCTGTAACAGACGTGAAGGCGGGAAAAATTGATTTCAAAGTGGACAAGTTTGGCATCGTGCATGCCTCAGTTGGAAAGGTGTCTTTTGACGCCAAGAAAATTGAGGAGAATGCGGCTGAATTGTTGACCACCTTGATGCGTTTAAAACCCTCCTCTGCCAAAGGAACCTACGTGAAGAGCATCGCTATGAGCTCCACGATGGGACCAGGAATTAAAATCGAACAGAAACTGGCGACTGCCTGATTCGCAAACTGAACTACAATGACTCGAACTGATAAAGATCAATTGATCGACGAGCTTGTCAAAGTGCTTGCGGAGAAAAACGTGGTTTACCTCACCGACGCTTCGGGGTTGGATTCAGAGGCGACCACGAGCCTTCGCCGCGAGTGTTCCAAAAAAGACGTCACGGTGCGCGTGGTGAAAAACACCCTTCTTCGCATCGCGATGGAACGCACAGAGGACCGAGATTACACGGAACTCTATGACGTTCTGAAAGGTCAAACGGCCCTTCTTTTTGGAGACGTCGGAAATGCCCCAGCCCGCGTGCTGAAGGATTTTCGCAAGAAGCACGACATGCCGATTTTAAAGGGCGCATACGTCGAACAAGCAACATATTTGGGTGACAACAACCTCGAGGCTCTCACCAGCATAAAATCGAAGGAAGAATTGGTGGCAGATGTAATTGCTCTCCTCCAGTCTCCGATGAAGAATTTGGTGGGCGCATTGAACTCAGGTGGCAACACCATGTCTGGTCTGGTCAAGGCGCTGCAAGAACGCGGCTGAGCTTGGCATCTTCATATTAATAGAATAAGAACAATACAAACTAAACATTATGGCTGATTTAAAAGCTATGGCGGAAAACCTGGTGAACCTCACTGTTAAGGAGGTAAACGAGCTCGCTGAAATCCTTAAGGAAGAGTACGGAATCGAACCCGCTGCGGCAGCAGTGGCTGTTGCCGGTCCAGCCGGTGGCGGCGAAGCTGGCGGTGGCGAAGAGAAATCCGAGTTTGATCTAATCTTGACTGCCGCCGGCGGCAGCAAGCTCGCTGTTGTGAAGCTTGTGAAGGAGCTCACCGGACTCGGCTTGAAGGAAGCGAAAGACATCGTTGACGGCGCACCGGCTCCGATCAAGGAGGGCATTCCAAAAGACGAGGCTGAGGCCTTGAAAACCCAACTTGAGGAAGCTGGCGCCGAGGTTGAGCTCAAATAAGCACAACCCCGAGCAATAAAGCACGGGCGGAGAGCAGGTCTCCGCCCTTGTCTGCTTTCTGAATGTTCCGTATTTCGGTCGCATTCGAACTCCAACCTGTTTCTTCTTGTTTGATTTTCTCAAGACCAAACGTACATGACCCTGGCCAACCCCAATTCCAACCCTTTGCGCACCAACTTTGGTTCGGTAGATCTTCCCTTGGAGCATCCAGATTTTTTGGACATTCAACTCCGCTCTTTTCAGGAGTTTTTTCAATTGGAAACGAATCCCGAAAACCGAACCACGGAGGGCCTTTTCAAGGTTTTTAGTGAGAACTTTCCAATCACAGATACGCGAAATCAATTTGTCCTCGAGTTCCTCGATTATTTCATTGATCCCCCGCGTTACAGCATTCAAGAATGCATTGAGCGTGGCCTGACGTACAGCGTTCCTTTGAAGGCCAAACTCAAACTGTATTGCACAGATCCTGAACATGAAGATTTCGAGACCATTGTACAGGATGTGTACTTAGGGACCATTCCCTATATGACTCCGCAGGGGTCTTTTGTCGTGAATGGAGCCGAGCGTGTGATTGTGAATCAGTTGCACCGATCACCTGGTGTTTTCTTTGGTCAAAGTCGTCACGCAAACGGAACGAAGCTTCACTCTGCTCGAATCATCCCGTTCAAGGGCTCTTGGATTGAATTTGCCACAGACATTAATGGTGTGATGTATGCGTACATCGACAGAAAAAAGAAGTTGCCTGTCACTACACTTCTTCGGAGCATCGGTTATGAAACAGACCGCGATATTTTAGGGATATTCGATCTCGCTGACGAAGTAAAAGTGACAAAGGCTGGCTTGAAGCGCGTTCTCGGCCGACCATTGGCCGCTCGTGTGCTGAAAACCTGGGTAGAGGACTTTGTCGAGGAGGATACCGGTGAGGTTGTTTCCATCGAGCGGACAGAGGTGGTGCTCGAGCGTGAAACCATCCTTGAAAAGGAGCACATTGATCTGATTCTCGATTCAGGTTCCAAAACCATCATCCTTCACAAAGAAGGGGTCAACCAAGGAGACTTCACCATCATCTACAACACCCTTCAAAAGGACAGTTCTAATTCGGAGAAGGAAGCCGTAGAATACATCTACAGGCAGCTTCGAAATGCCGAGCCGCCCGATCTTGAGACGGCCCGTGGAGTCATTGACAAGTTGTTTTTCTCTGAGCAACGCTACGATTTAGGAGAAGTAGGTCGCTTCCGAATCAATCGCAAATTGGGAGTTGAAGGTGAGGAGTCTCGAACGCTGACTACGGATGACATCATCCGTATCATCAAAACCTTGTTGGATTTGGTGAACAGCAACACGGATGTGGACGACATTGACCACTTGAGCAACCGTCGCATTCGCACGGTAGGAGAACAATTGTACTCTCAATTCGGAGTTGGCTTGGCTCGTATGGCAAGGACAATCCGTGAGCGAATGAATGTTCGCGACAATGAAGTTTTCACGCCAACTGATTTGATCAATGCCAAGACATTGAGCTCAGTCATCAACAGCTTTTTTGGAACCAACCAACTTTCGCAGTTCATGGACCAAACCAATCCCTTGAGTGAGGTGACGCACAAGCGCCGCATCTCCGCTCTGGGGCCTGGTGGTCTGAGTCGTGAGCGAGCTGGTTTTGAGGTTCGCGATGTACACTACACCCACTACGGAAGACTGTGTACGATTGAGACCCCTGAAGGTCCCAACATTGGGTTGATTTCTAGCCTCTGTGTTTATGCAAAAGTGAATCGTTTGGGGTTCATTGAGACTCCTTATCGAAAAGTCATCAAAGGCAAGGCAGCAATCACTGACAAGGACGTGGTTTATCTCTCCGCTGAGGACGAGGACTCCGCAATGATTGCTCAGGCGAATGCGCCCATTCAGAAAGATGGATCATTTGAAAATGAATTGGTGAAGGCGCGTTTGGAAGGTGATTTTCCAATCGTGAAGCCCGATGAACTTCAGTACATGGATGTTGCTCCGAATCAAATTGCATCGATTGCAGCGTCCTTGATTCCTTTTCTTGAGCACGATGATGCCAACCGTGCTTTGATGGGTTCGAACATGATGCGCCAAGCTGTGCCACTGATGAGACCCAACTCTCCCATTGTTGGTACAGGTGTTGAGGCTCCTGTTGCAAGAGACTCGAGGGTGCTTATGAGGGCAGAGCGCGATGGCGTGGTAGAATTTGTCGATGCCAACGAAATTCACATTCGACACGACATGAACGAGAACGATCTGCTCGTGTCATTTGAGAGTGATTTGAGAATTTATAACCTTCCAAAATTTGCGCGCACCAACCAAGGCACGTGCATGAATTTGAAGCCCATTGTTGCCAAGGGTGAAAAGGTAAAAGCTGGGCAAATTTTGGTGGAAGGCTACTCGACGCAAAAAGGGGAGCTTGCGCTAGGACAAAACATGAAAGTCGCTTTCATGCCATGGCAAGGCTACAATTTTGAGGATGCCATCGTCATCTCTGATAGAGTTGTTCGAGAGGATGTGTTTACGTCCTTGCACGTTGATGAATACGTGCTCGAGGTGCGAGATACCAAACGCGGAGTTGAGGAGTTGACAAGTGACATCCCAAATGTCAGTGAAGAAGCCACGAAAGACTTGGATGAGCACGGATTGATCCGCATCGGAGCAGAGGTCACAGAAGGCGACATTCTTATCGGAAAAATCACGCCGAAAGGAGAGTCTGATCCGAGCCCGGAGGAAAAGCTTCTTCGTGCCATCTTTGGAGACAAGGCTGGGGATGTGAAAGATGCCTCTCTAAAAATGCCTCCATCTGGACAGGGCGTAGTTATTGATAAAAAGCTTTTCAGTAGAGCAGTCAAGGACCGAAAATCCAAAGCAAGCGACAAAGCTGTCTTAGAGTCCATCGATCAAGACTTTGACAAGGAGGCAGGCTTGCTAAAAAAACTTTTGGTTGAGAAGCTCATGAAAATTGTGGGTGGCAAGGTCAGCCAAGGTGTTTTCAATTACTACAAGGAGGAACAAGTCAAGAAGGGAGTGAAATTCACACAAAAAGTGCTCTCGAGTCTTGATTACCTCATCATCAACGCAGATGGTTGGATTCGCGATGCTGGTCAGAGTGCTTTGGCTGCACGACTGATTCACAACTACACCCTCAAATACAACGATTTGTTGGGTGTGTACAAGCGAAAGAAATTTCAGGTCACGGTTGGCGATGAATTGCCAGCGGGCATTGTCAAATTGGCCAAAGTTTACGTTGCGAAGAAGCGAAAGCTGAAGGTCGGCGACAAGATGGCAGGGCGCCACGGGAACAAAGGAATTGTTGCCCGAATTGTGCGCCAAGAAGACATGCCTTTCCTCGAGGATGGCACGCCCGTCGACATTGTCTTGAATCCACTAGGTGTACCCTCACGAATGAATTTGGGTCAGATTTATGAGACCGTACTTGGTTGGGCTGGAGAAAAATTGGACCGCAAGTTTGCGACGCCCATTTTTGACGGTGCGTCCATCCAAGAAATTTGTGATTTGACGGAGGAAGCAGGTGTCCCGGAATTCGGTGTGACTCACCTTTATGACGGCGGGACGGGTCAACGCTTTGACCAACCCGCAACGGTTGGTGTGATTTACATGATCAAGCTCAGCCACATGGTAGACGATAAAATGCATGCACGTAGCATCGGTCCGTACTCACTGATCACGCAGCAGCCATTGGGAGGTAAAGCCCAGTTTGGCGGGCAGCGCTTCGGCGAGATGGAGGTGTGGGCGCTTGAAGCCTTCGGTGCTGCCAACATCCTTCAAGAAATTTTGACGGTCAAGTCAGACGACGTTCAAGGTCGCGCCCGTGCATACGAGGCGATTGTAAAAGGCGACGTGATGCCAACCCCGGGCATTCCAGAGTCTTTCAACGTTCTCATGCATGAATTGCGTGGCCTCGGTTTAACTGTTTCACTCGATTGATTCTTCAACACATGTTCCAACAAAACAACCCCAAGCAGTTAAGCAGCGACTTCAATAAGATTACCATCTCATTGTCGTCCCCCGAGCGCATTCTCGAGGCGTCACACGGTGAAGTACTGAAGCCTGAGACCATCAACTATCGCACATACAAGCCTGAACGTGACGGCCTTTTCTGTGAGCGCATTTTTGGCCCTGTCAAGGACTACGAGTGTCACTGTGGCAAATACAAGCGCATTCGCTATAAAGGCATCGTTTGTGATCGCTGTGGTGTAGAAGTCACGGAAAAGAAAGTTCGCCGTGAGCGAATGGGCCACATCAACCTCGTTGTGCCTGTCGTCCATATTTGGTATTTCAAAAGTCTACCCAACAAGATTGGATACCTCCTCGGCATTCCTTCAAAAAAGTTGGACCAGGTCATTTACTATGAGCGATATGTTGTGATCAATCAAGGCATTGCAGAGGTTCCTCAAGCGGATGCCAAGGAGACTTACACGTTGCTGACAGAGGATGAGTATCTCGACATCGTAGATACATTGCCGAAGGAAAACCAATATCTCGATGACAAAGACCCGAACAAGTTTGTCGCCAAAATGGGTGCAGACGCGGTTCACGATTTGCTCGCCAATTTGGATTTGGATGAGTTGAGTTACAGCCTGCGTCACGAGGCCAATACTGAAACCTCTCAACAACGGAAAAGCGAGAAACTGAAGCGTTTGCAGGTGGTGGAAGCACTTCGTGATGCCAACAGCCGCATTGAAAATTGTCCAGAGTGGATGGTGGTGAAAGTGGTGCCTGTGATTCCACCTGAATTGCGTCCCTTGGTTCCCTTGGATGGTGGCCGATTTGCGACGTCAGATCTGAATGACTTGTATCGCAGGGTAATCATTCGAAACAATCGCCTCAAGCGATTGGTCGAAATCAAAGCTCCTGAGGTCATTCTTCGAAATGAGAAGCGCATGCTTCAGGAAGCCGTGGACAGCCTTTTCGACAACAGTCGCAAGAGCAGTGCGGTGAAAACAGAGAGCAACCGCCCGCTGAAGTCTTTGAGCGACAGCTTGAAAGGCAAGCAGGGTCGCTTTCGCCAAAATCTGCTCGGGAAACGTGTAGATTATTCTGCACGTTCAGTCATCGTTGTGGGGCCTGATTTGAAACTCCATGAGTGTGGCATGCCCAAGAACATGGCTGCAGAGCTTTATAAGCCATTCATCATTCGCAAAATGATTGAGCGTGGCGTGGTGAAGACTGTGAAAAGTGCCAAGAAGATTGTGGACGGCAAGGAGCCCGTGGTTTGGGACATTCTTGAGAATGTCATGAAAGGGCACCCTGTTTTGCTGAATCGCGCACCAACGCTGCACCGTTTGGGCATTCAAGCTTTTCAGCCAAAGCTCATTGAAGGAAAGGCGCTGCAGTTGCATCCACTCGCTTGTACAGCATTCAACGCGGACTTTGATGGCGACCAGATGGCGGTGCATCTGCCCCTGGGATCGGCAGCAATTCTCGAGGCCCAGCTTCTGATGCTTGGCTCTCACAACATCCTGAATCCAGCGAATGGCGCCCCAATTGCGGTTCCCTCACAGGATATGGTGTTGGGACTTTACTACATCACCAAAGAGCGTATGTCTACGAAGGAAGATGAAGTAAAAGGGGAAGGTATGGTTTGCTACTCCTCGGAAGAGGTAAGAATCGCTCACCAAGAAGGTCGCTTGGATTTGCATGCCGCCATCAAAATGAGATATGTCGACATTGAAGGCAACGCCAGTTTGATCGACACGACATGTGGTCGCGTACTTTTCAACGAATTTGTACCAGCTGAAGCGGGATACATCAATGAACTCTTGACCAAAAAGTCTCTTCGTGGCATCATTTCACACGTTCTCAACAGCGTGGGTGTGCCGCGGACTGCGCAGTTCTTAGATGACATCAAAGAACTCGGCTTCACAATGGCCTTCAAGGGAGGCTTGTCATTCAATCTGAATGATGTGATTATTCCGCCAGAGAAGGAGGAATTGGTGGTAAAGGCGACGGCCGAGGTGGGTGAGGTGATGGACAATTACAACATGGGTCTCATCACCAACAACGAGCGATACAACCAGATCATCGACATTTGGACGCATACCAACTCCCGTTTGACCAACATTCTGATGGACCGTTTGGAAACGGACAAGCAGGGTTTCAATTCGATTTACATGATGATGCATTCTGGTGCGCGTGGCTCGAAGGAGCAGATACGCCAGCTTTCCGGCATGCGTGGCTTGATGGCCAAGCCCCAAAAGTCGTCTGCAACCGGAGGTCAGGACATCATTGAAAATCCCATCTTGTCCAATTTTAAGGAGGGCCTGAGCATTCTGGAATACTTCATTTCGACGC
This sequence comes from Flavobacteriales bacterium UBA1112, assembly GCA_002313415.1. Classification (GTDB taxonomy): domain Bacteria; phylum Bacteroidota; class Bacteroidia; order Flavobacteriales_D; family Sanyastnellaceae; genus UBA11663. Next base: position 7,198 of record DCBH01000125.1, on the reverse strand, counting down.
ACGGTGCGCGAAAGGGTCTCGCAGATACGGCATTGAAAACTGCCGATGCCGGCTACCTAACGCGTCGATTGGTCGATGTGGCACAGGATGTAATCATCACAGAAGACGACTGCTTCACTCTTCGTGCGCTGACGATGACCCCACTGCGTCAAAACGATGAAATCGTCGAAGGCATCGGGGATCGAATCCTAGGTCGTTATACAGGCCAAGCTGTTTTGCATCCGGTCACAGAGGAAGTCCTCGTCGCTGAAGGCGAATTGATTTCAGCTGTAGATGCCCGAGCCGTGGAGCTAGCGGGCGTTCAAGAGGTGGAGGTGCGCTCTGTGTTGACGTGCGAATCACGCATCGGGGTCTGTGCCAAATGTTACGGATTGAATCTTGCGACAAACCGACCTGTGCAAACGGGTGAGGCTGTCGGTGTGATTGCCGCGCAATCCATTGGCGAACCAGGAACCCAATTGACACTTCGCACTTTTCACGTAGGTGGAACGGCATCGAAAATCTCAGATACCAACCAAATTCGAACCAAGCAAGGCGGGGTTGTCGAGATCGACGACTTGCGTACGGTCGACCGAACCAATGCGGAAGGTGAAAAAGAGGTTGTGGTCGTTTCTCGTTCCTCCGAATTTAAAGTGATGGACCCTGAGACCAAAGTGGCCTTGTCCACGACTGTTCTCCCTTACGGTTCAGTCCTTTTTGTCAAGGATGGAAAGAAAATCAAAAAGGATACAGCAGTTTGTCAATGGGATCCTTACAACAATGTCATTATCTCTGAAGAGGAGGGAACAGTCGCCTTCGAAAGCATTGAAGATGGTGTAACCTACCGTGAAGAGTTGGATGAACAAACGGGCTTCCGCGAAATCGTCATCACCGAAACCAAGGACAAGAAGAAAAACCCTGCTGTGTTGATCATGGGAAAGAAAAAGGAAGTGCTTCGCACGTATTCTTTGCCCGTGGGTGCACACCTCTCCGTGAAGGAGGGAGATAAAGTTGGCAAGGGCTTCATTTTGTGTAAGATTCCACGTGTGGCCGGAAAGTCTGGTGACATTACAGGGGGCTTACCACGAGTGACTGAACTTTTTGAGGCACGTAATCCTTCGAACCCTGCCGTGGTTTCCGAGGTCGATGGCATTGTGAGTTATGGCAAGATCAAGCGGGGCAATCGCGAAATCATTGTCGAGGCTCGCACCGGAGGTAAGTTCAAGTACATGGTGCCTTTGTCAAAGCACATCCTCGTTCAGGACAATGACTTTGTGAAGGCGGGAATGCCCCTTTCAGACGGAGCAACAACCCCGAACGACATCCTCAACATCATGGGACCAACCGCCGTGCAGGAATACATCGTCAATGAAATTCAAGACGTTTATCGTCTGCAAGGTGTAAAGATCAATGACAAGCACTTTGAAGTCATCGTGCGTCAAATGATGAAAAAAGTGGTCATCGAGGATGGTGGAGACACCCAATTCCTTGAGAAGCAAATCATCGAGAAAGCCGATTTCTTAAACGAGAATGATCGCGTTTATGGCATGGTTGTCGTCACTGATGCCGGCGGTTCGGAAACGTTGAAGGTGGGTCAAATGGTGTCGGCTCGACGTCTACGCGACGAGAACAGCTCATTGGTTCGCCGCGACCTTCCAAAAATGGAAAGCCGCGATGCGATTCCCGCCACCTCAAGGCCTTTGCTTCAAGGAATCACCCGCGCTTCCTTGCAGACCAAGTCCTTCATTTCTGCGGCCTCTTTCCAGGAAACAACTAAGGTTTTGAATGAAGCTGCGGTGAGTGGAAAGCAGGATCACCTGTTGGGTTTGAAGGAAAATGTCATTGTTGGGCACCTGATTCCTGCTGGAACGGGAACGCGACAATTTTCAGACCTAAAAGTGGGTTCCAAAGAGGAATTTGATGCACTCGTGGAGCACGCTTCAAACGAGGATTAACGTCCTAAGTAAGCTGAGAAAAAGGCACCCCATTGGGTGCCTTTTTTGTTTTTCAATTTTCGTGAATCCAAGAGCTTTGGCTTCCTAACTCTGCATCATTTTTGCTCAATGGCTCGCGCAGCAGCCTCAGCGGGATCCTCTGAAGCTTGTTTTTCCTCCGATTTGGGCGCACCGCAATACCCAAATAAACAGTTTTCCTTGATGATGCGGTCGACAAAGTCTGGGACCATACTGACCCAATCCTCACCACCTTTTTTGATCGATTCCAGTGCTGTTCTGCTGAAAATAGAAAGGACTTCAGGGTCAAAATCATGGATGTCAGTGATTCTCTTGTTGAAGACGAGATAGTCGTACAGGGGCTTCATCCTGGGATGAATTGGAGTCGTATCCGAGGTCCATAATTCGCCAGAATCCTCATTTTTCCATGGATACAAGAGAATCTTGAGGTCACGGGAGAACAGGATGCCAAAGGCCTCCAGAATTCCACCATTCAAATTGCGGTAATAGCGCTCATCGAAAATCTCCACAAGCGTAGACGCACCCATGATGATTCCCATGCGTTTTTTGGTATGCCTCGAAAAGAATTCTACGAGTTTGTAGTACTTCCTGTAATTGCTGATGAGCACTGTTTGGCCAATGCTGCATAGGACATCTGCGCGATCAAGAAAATCTTGCTCATCGATGTCGCCCTCAGCACTAAGGTTGTTGAGGGTGATTTCGAACAGCACTTGAAGGTTGTCTGGATCAACTTTGGATTCTTGTTTGAATTGGGCCAATCCCTTGGCAATCATATCGATGTTCACCTTGGTGACGGGCCGAAAGCTCCCCCGAATGGCCAAGATGTTTTTCTTGTAAAGAACATCTGAAGCCTGTCGATTCCGTCCATCAGGAGAGAATATGACAGCGTCCGTCATCCCTTGCTTCACAAGATGGAGAGACATGAGGCGGTTGTCGACTTCCTGAAAGTCTGGACCGTTCATTTGAATCATGTCAATTTCCAATTGGTCGCGTTCGAGGTTGTCGTAAAGACTTTGCAAAAGTTCTTTGGGACGCTCGTAGAAGAAGAAAGCACCATAGATCAGGTTGACTCCCAACATTCCCGTCGTCTGTTGTTGAAGAAGAGCGTCTTGCTGGTGAAAACGGGCGTGAAGGACAATGCTGTTGGGCTCGCTGGTGGCTGAGGTCTGGAATTTGATGCCAAACCATCCATGTCCCTGAGTGGTCTTGTGGTAATTGATGGTGGCCACCGTATTTGCAAAGGCGAAGTATTGTTTCGTGGGGTGATCATCGCGCGTGATGCGCTCCTCAATCAGATTGTACTCGTGTTCGAGCATCTTGTCAATGCGCGACTCACACACGTACCTGCCTTTTGCCTCCTTCCCGTAGATGGCATCGCTGAAGTCTCGATCATAAGCTGATATGGTCTTGGCAATGGTGCCTGAAGCTCCCCCCGCACGGAAGAAGTGTCGAACAACCTCTTGACCAGCTCCGATCTCGGCAAAAGTGCCATACAGATCCTGATTGAGATTGATGCGAAGGGCCTTTTGCTTGGCCGAAAGGATAACGCGTTCCAAGTCCACAACGTAAGAGTAAGGTTTGTATCAAAGGTAAGAATACCTTCGTGCCATGAACGGAGCGGAGGTGAAGAGATTGTCTCGTTTGGTCTTCCTTGGTACTGGAACATCCCAAGGCGTTCCGATCATTGGGTGTCATTGTGAGGTCTGTGCCTCAATGGATTCAAAAGACGAGCGTCTCCGGGCTTCTGTGGTCTTGGAATCTGAATCTTCGCGTGTGGTCATTGATACAGGTCCCGATTTCAGAATTCAAATGTTGCGCGAAGGCTTTGAAAGCTTAGATGCCATCGTCTACACCCATGAGCACAAAGACCACCTTGCCGGCATGGATGACATACGCCCATTCAATTATCTTCAAAAACAGGCCATGACCGTGCACGCTTCAGATCGCGTGGAGAAAGCTTTGCGTCGTGATTTTCATTATGCTTTTGAAAAATTAAAACACGGGGGCGTTCCGGATGTCCATGTGTCGCGTATTCAAGATGGTGAATCTTTTATGGCGGGTCAGATGAGTTGGTATCCTTTGTCGGTCATGCACGGTCAATTGCCCATTCACGGATTTCGAGTTGACAATGTGGCCTACGTTACGGATGCCAGTGCCATTTCAGAAAAGACGAGGAATGAGATGCACGGGCTCGAGGTCTTGGTGTTAAATGCGCTACGACCCCGCAATCACTACAGTCATTTCTCTTTGTCAGAGGCTCTTGATGTGGCTGAGGCCGTCGGTGCCAAAATCACTTATTTGACTCACATCAGTCATCTGATGGGGATTCACTCAATTGTGGAACAAGACTTGCCTCAAGGGGTTCGCTTGGCCTATGACGGTTTGTCCTTGGCAAGGAAAGGTGGGGAATGGCGTGAGCAACATGCATCGTGGCTAGATAAACGATTGAAATCATGAGAGCAATGGCTTTGTTGGGAAGATTGCCCTGTTGGGTGCTGACTGCACTCGCCTGGAAATTGACGTTCCTCGCCTTGCTCGTAGGTGGGTATCGCGGGAAAGTGGTGCGTTCAAACTTGCGACGAGCATTCCCTGAACTTTCAATGCGTGAACGTTGGTGGCGATATGCGGCATTTCAGCACCACTTCGCTCATTTGGCAATGGAGTCTGCAAAGTTGTTTTCCATGTCGCAACAACAAGCAGATGCGGGGATGGTGCATCACGGCAAAGAAGTCATGGATGCCTTGCACGCCAGAGGCAAGCATGTCTTGGTTGCTGGAGGTCACATGAACAATTGGGAGTGGAGTGCTTTAACCTTAAATCAAAACCTACCATTTCGCACCATGGCGCTTTACAAGAAACTGAGCAACAAAAGAGCGGAAAAATTGATGAAGAAGAGCCGCAGCCGATTTGGTTTGGAAATGGTACAAACCAAGGATGGGCGAGCATGGATGAATGTGGCACGTCACGGTGATCCTGTGGCTGTCATCATGGGATTTGATCAAAGTCCTGCTGACCCGAGTAAAAGTTGGTGGACGACGTTTCTAGGTACAGAGACGGCCGTATTCTACGGATTGGAGCAATGGTCCAAGATGTACGATATGGCAGTCGTCTATGCAAGCATTCGACGGGTTAGACCATGGAAATACACGTTGACTTATGAGTTGATCGCCGAGGAGACTGCGGACCTTACTGAGGGAGAGGTGCTCGATCGTTGTTTGGCCAAACTGGAACGAGAAATCCATCGTGACCCAGTTCGCTGGTTGTGGTCGCACAGGCGATGGAAGCACACACGTCCGGATTCACAACCTTGCCATCCACGCATTCACAGCGAAGTTCAAGCCTAATTTTAGACCATGCAAGGACATGCACCTTTGGCGGAACGAATGCGTCCCAAATCGTTGGACGAATATGTTGGGCAGCAGCACCTTGTTGGGGATGGTGCTGTCCTCAGACGAGCCATAGAGATGGGTACGTTGCCAAGCATGATTCTGTGGGGTCCTCCCGGTGTAGGAAAAACGACACTGGCTCGTCTGATTGCCGCGGAGTCAGATCGCCCATTTCACGCTCTTAGCGCGATTCACAGCGGAGTAAAGGACATCCGTGCGGTGCTGGATTCGGCCAAAAGAGATGGCATGTTTGCGGGCAGAGCACTGTTGTTCATCGATGAGATTCATCGGTTTTCGAAATCGCAGCAGGACAGTTTGCTAGGAGCGGTAGAGGCGGGTACTGTGACTCTCATAGGTGCGACGACTGAAAATCCATCTTTTGAAGTCATTCCTGCCCTGCGTTCGAGGTGCCAAATCTACATGCTTGAATCCCTCTCATCTGAGTTGCTTATGGGGCTGGTCCATCGTGCATTGAAAGACGATGAAAGGATGGCTCAGAGAAACGTTGAAATTGCGGAACGAGAAGCGTTGTTGAGAGCCAGTGGGGGAGATGCAAGACGAATTCTCAACACACTCGAATTGGTTGTAAATGGGTTAGCGTCGAATGATGCAGGACCATGCAAAGTGACCAATGAAGCTGTCGTGGAACAGGTCCAAAATTTGAATGTCGGCTATGACAAAGGAGGCGAGGCGCACCACGATGTAACCAGCGCGTTCATCAAAAGCATTCGAGCAAGTGACCCGAACGCAGCCGTGTATTATTTGGCGCGCATGGTGGAAGGTGGGGAAGATCCCAAATTCATTGCACGTCGCCTTGTGATTGCAGCTTCAGAAGACATTGGCAACGCCAACCCAACAGCTCTTGTCATGGCCAACAATGCGTTTCAGGCGGTGGAGCGCATCGGATGGCCCGAGTCGCGAATCATTTTGGCCCAGTGCACATTGTATTTGGCGACGAGTGCGAAAAGCAATGCGTCTTACAAGGCCATTAATGAGGCCCAAGATTGGATCAGAAGGCATGGTGAAGCCCCTGTCCCCCTGGTGCTTAGAAATGCACCTACAGAAATGATGAGAGATATGGGATACGGCTCAGGATATGCCTACGACCACAATGCAAGAGGTCATTTCAGTGGTCAAGAGTGCATGCCAAAAGGCATGGAGGGAACGACATTTTACAAGCCAGGCAACAATTCCAGAGAACAGGCTGCTTTGGATTGGCTTCATTCTGTTTGGGGTGACAAATACGATTTTTGAGATGTGACCCTGTGCGAAAAGCACATCAATCGAAAAAGGAGAACCGGGGTTTGTAAAACACTGCAGCTTTGCCATTGGCACTTCTGCCATCTTTGGACTCATGCCTTCTGAAGAGGCCAATTGCAGCCATTGAAGAGGACATTCAGGGATCAGCCAGGTCTGAATCGAGGGGCAACCCTGCGGTATGACTTCGGAGCCTTACTGGAATCAATGGTTCTCTGTGCGATCCAAGATTCCCATGTTGAAGTGCTCAGTTCGAATCAAGCGTCCAGCGCTTGAATAGTGATAGACGGGGCCATCAAGGAGACCATCAACATATTCGCCTTCGCGACTTACCTGAACTCCGCGCATGACCCGACGCTGCAATTGTTCTCCCGTATCTGCATCGGTGAATGTTTCCAAAACGAAACCGCCTTGGTCATGCCATTCACGAAAAGGCCCTTCTCGTTTTTTATCGCGGTAGTTGATTTCGGATTCCGGTCTATCCTCCCCAAACCAAGTTGTAAATGTGCCGTTGACGTAGATGGTTTCAAGAAGCTTTCCTGACCTGTATCGGTGAATGTGTTGCAGTCGTCCGTCTTCAAGATAGAATTTCCAACTGCCTTC
>DCBH01000041.1:3257-4589 GCA_002313415.1 Flavobacteriales bacterium UBA1112 | reverse complement strand
AGAAGCAGAAGAAGCCGACCGCCGAGCTGAAGCGCAGGCTGCTCTTGAAGAGTCAGCGCGGGAGGCCCGAGAAGCAGAGGAAGCCGCCGCCGCTGCTGCCGAAGCTCAGCGTGAGGCTGAGGCGCGAGCCTCGGAGCAGGCCGCACGTCAAAGAGACGAGGAAAATGCAACGGACGCAGACTCTGCGGTACAGGAGGACATCGAGTCGGAAATTGTGGAGGTGGTAGTAGAGGAAGAGGAGGAAGACGTTTCATCTCGAAGACGGTCACGGCGCGATGCCGCTGCTGAATCACGACAGGCTCAAATGGATGCCGATGCCGCGGCACAGCAGGCTGTTTTGGATTCCGAGCGTGAGGTACGTGAGGCCAGACAACGTGAGTGGGAGGCTGAACAAATGGCCCGTGAAGCGGCCAAACAAGAGCGCAAAGCTCAAGCCCAAGCTCGCGCTCAAAATTTCTCGAAACGTTCTGGACAATCCGAAGATGAGGCTGAGGCGTACTATCGTCAAGCCTTGGTATCTGAGCGACAAGCCATGGCTGCGGAAGTTCAGGATGCCAAGGACGACGTCAACATGAACACCAGGCGCTGGAAAGCGGAAGCAGGTGACAGATCAAATGAAGCTCGCAGGCAGGCGCTCAATTTGAATGATGGTCGAGGAGGGCGTTCAGGTCGAGAAGTCCCTGGCGCATATCCTGGGAAAGAAGCTGAACATCGTTCTACGCGTGCAGCCAACCTCGCTGAAATTGAGGCGACCAAGCAATCGGATAAAGCAATTCGGGTGGGCAATGCATCTCGGCTCAAGAATCGAGGTCAGGAGGAATTGTTGGACATTGACATCATGCTTGAAGCATCCAAAGATTACGGTTCTGAGATGACCTTGTCACCTGAGGATCGAGACATCCCCCAAGGAGTTCAGGAAACGAGTTATGACATTCAAAATGGCCTCGTCATCATGAGGACTGTGCGCTCTGGAGATGTTGTGAAACGCTACCGAAAAGTGGTTATGAAGACGGGAACGTATTACTTCTGTGGAGATCGAAGCATCACCAAAACCCGCTGGGATTTGGAGACCAACTTTGCCTACGACTAACCCATGGTGCTGGCGCGCAAAGCCATTCTTTATACGCTCCTGATTCATCTGGTCGTGTTGGGTGCCATGTTCTTTATCCCAGTAAGTGACGAAATCCCAGCGAGTGAGACATTTGCAGAGGTTGCCATGTCAGACCAAAACGAGGCCTTAAATCCACCCGCTCAATCCTTCGAAAATCAGTTGCGTGAGTCTGTTGCTGCAAAAGTGGCCAATCTCAGGGCCAATGCTCAATCGCAAGCTTC
>DCBH01000041.1:2452-2850 GCA_002313415.1 Flavobacteriales bacterium UBA1112 | reverse complement strand
TTGGAGGAGGCCGAATTTGAACGACGGGCTGCTGTGGAAAAGGAATTTGATACAGCTGGTGAAGCAGAAGTCATTCGTCAAAATGTGGGAGACACATTTGAGAAGTGGGATGCGCAGTACGATGGGTTGGTGACAGTGAAATACAGCCTCGATGGACGGTCTGGTCGTGACTTGGATGTGCCAGGATATACGTGCGTTGGAGGTGCTCAGGTCGGCGTTCACATTCTGGTTGATGCCACGGGAAGGGTGGTGGAGGCCAAACTTGCAGGGGAGGACCCTGAGAGCTGTTTTGGGCAGGCCGCACTGCGAAGTGCACTCCGAGCGAGGTTCAGTGCTGATGCGAGCGCTCCTAGGCGCCAATCAGGCATGTTGACTTACATCTTTGTAGCGCAGTAAAA
>DCBH01000041.1:0-2023 GCA_002313415.1 Flavobacteriales bacterium UBA1112 | reverse complement strand
TTGGAGGTAGCCGAATTTTGGCGCCAATTTGCCCTCCAAAGTGGTTTCGGTGGCGTTGGTAAGCATGTTGTCACGGTCGCCTCCAATGAGCAGGGGAATCACGTGAGCCATCATTTCTTTCCCAAAACCGTGGCTGGCATCTCGCGGCAATTCGCAGGGAAGATTGTCCACGGCCATGACCGTGATTCCTTCCGCATCCCTCATGTCGCACTCAGATTCTTTGAGGGGGTGGTAACCATAAATTGGATCTGCAATGGTGCTTGGACGCAGCGTGCAGGCCACAGGCCCATCGATGTCGCAACTGACGTCGGCCACCACTTTAATTCTCCAAGACTCCGCTTTCATGTCTTCGCGGGAAAACAAAAAAGGTGAGCCTTCGGCCCAATAATGCCCTGCAATGAACATGTCGGCGACTTCAGCGTAGGGCATAAACGTACTGTCGTAGTCTGTTGCGTCGGAGATGAATTCGTTCATGTCAAACGGTTTCCCGTCTCTGCGCGCATTGTATTGTCCAACGTCGAGTCGTGTGAATACAGCCTCATTAAAGTCTTCTTTGAGAAAAGCCTCTGAATGAACTTCTCGAAGTCCAATCATGGAAAGCAATTCATGTGCACCCATTCCCACTCGACCTCCGCCCGTCAAAACAATCTTCATGTTGCTCGGCAAATCAATGGATTTGGCGTGATTCACCATCTCTTTCATGTCCGCGCAGTCGATTGCGCGGGGAAGGGCAAAGGAATCGTGCCTGAGGCCCCATGCCCTCAATCCATTGTAAGCGCCCACGATTCCTGCCCATCTCCCAAATCCGATGACGCGAACTCCGTTGGCTCTTTTAATCAGTTCGTAATCAATCAAGCGAATGCGTCGATCGACGATGGCGCGCAGCAGTTTGGCGTTGTAAGGTTGAAGCTTGTACGTGTGACTGAAAAAGAGGTATGTGGAGTCTGGAATCAAATCATCTACCGGCACTTCTTTCACACCCAAGATGACATCACATCCCCGAAGATCTTCCACCACATTGATGCCCGCGTCTCGGTACTCTTGGTCTGTGATGCGCCGCACGCGACTCGATTGCACGACCAATTCTACCTCAGGATAGGATTTCTTCAACTCCGCGCATTGGGCAGGGGTGAGGGGAACCCTTTGGTCAGGAGGCATTTTCCCTTCGGTTACGACACCAATCTTCATGAATCAAATGTAGCGCCGCCCCAGCCAATTGAAGTGCAACAATTGTGACACTTGATTTCGATGCCTATCTCGCCACGATTACAGTGCCTCGATGAATTCTAGGATATTGTCTCTGGTCTAGGTAGGATGCTTCCCAGTGGTAAACATCATTAGGCACGAAGTGAGCTCCGTCATTCCGCTGTCCAAGCCAAGGCTCTTCTGGATTGTTTGTTGACCAAATGCGTTGTCCCCATCGGTTCCAAACGGTCAACGAATAACGGATTACACCTCTTGCAACAGGCAACCACTCGTCATTCAATCCATCGCCATCAGGTGTGAACGCCGTAGGTGCAAAGAACACTGTGCCATTGACCACGACTTCACGCACGGAAGTAGCGGCGCAACCTTCAGGGCTGACAACGGTCTGGAAAATTTGGAAGGTGCCTCCGTCGGAAAAGAAGTAATTTCCCTGGGAGGCATTTAATCCACCGCCATCACTCACGTAGTAGGACACGTCATACACCGAGTCTACCAACGACTCCAAATGAATGACGGGGTCGTTCAAGTCTACGACCAGAGGTGAAAAGTCAAATCCAACAGGAGGGTCGGCATACACTTCAACAAGACCTTCTGCTCCGAAAGAAATGGATGCGGGACAGCTGTTGTTGGATGCAGCTACAACGTTTACGTCATACACGCCAGGTTCTTCGAAGACATGCACGGGAGCGAAAGCATCGCTGCTCTCCCCATCGCCAAAGGTCCAACTTTGATCGACTTCATCGGGATTGGCTTCGCTCGATAACAACACAGTGAGAGGAGCACACCCTTGAGGTGGATTCGCTTCAATGTTGTAGGC
>DCBH01000001.1 GCA_002313415.1 Flavobacteriales bacterium UBA1112 | reverse complement strand
ACTGCGAAGGATCTGGAATTTGGACCCGAAGCTTCTCCGCCACCGATTGGAGCGGAAATGACATTGAGGCATCCCAGTACATCGAAGTGATTGACACAGTAGCGCCTTCCTTCACATTTGTACCAGGTCCGGCGATATGGGAATGCAATGCCCCGGTTGAGCTCGATTCTGTCGTTGTTGTCGACGCTTGCTCTAACGTCACCCTCACAGCTTCCATCGACACCATTGGCAGCCTAGGTGCCAACCAATGGGAATTGCTCGTCACCTGGACTGCCGAGGATGGATGCGGAAACCTCGCCCTAGAAACACAAGGAATCGCTGTGATTGACCAAATCCCACCCTCCATTGAACAGGGACCAGGACCTGCTGTCCTCGCTTGGGGGGAGGCATTGCCCCTTGATGTTTGGGAAAATGAACTCATCTTCTCGGACATCTGCAGTGACTTTGGTGATTTGGTGACTTCAGTGACGGTCGACACCTTGGAAGCCACCCAGCCATGCATTGATGAACTCCTTTTGACGTGGACCGTCACAGACTTGGTGGGAAACCAAGAAAATTGGGTCCAAAACGTATCTCTCTACGACAATGATGCCCCACAGTGGTCCAATGGCCCGATAGACCTTGTCATTCCATGTGACAGCATCTGGGAACCTGTGCCCCCCTCATGGAATGATCACAACGCATACAGCATTGATCAAACACTCGACACTCTCGTCGGAAGTTGTCCTTCAGAGCTTATCGTGACTTTGACTTTTGTGGCTGAGGATGTGTGTGGCAACGTGTCGGATGCATGGATTCAAAACATCAATGTGGTAGACACCATCTCTCCAACCATTGAGTCATGGCCATCAGATCTTGTCGTCAACGCTCCCCTCGATGTTCCCTCGTGCGAACTCGAATCGATTTTATGGATAGACGCTTGCAACGATGCCCAAGTGACGTGCCTCACTGACACTTTGGAGCAGTATTGCCCGGGCTCCTTCTTGTTAGGTAGAACCTACATCGTGGCAGACGACTGCGGCAACACCTCAAGCGTTCAACAAAATATTCTTGTTGAAGACATTGAAGCACCTGCTTTTGTGAATTGGGTTTCTGCAGAAACCTTCTCATGCGACTCGATGTTGGAAGCTCCTCAGGCGGAAGATTTGACTTTTATAGACAATCAGTCAACCATTGCGGACATTCAAGTTGTCGGAATCTTGTCTGAAGTTCTTGGAGATGTTTGTGCTTTGACCGAGGTATACACTTACACCCTCACAGATGGATGTGGCAATGTTTCAGACAATTTCACTTTGGAATGGACCTTTGTGGATGAGGCTGCTCCTTCACTGGTGCAAGAGTTGGATTCCCTTGAATTTTACTGTGTAAGCGAAATTCCCCCATTCGACGAAGCAACTGTAATCAACAACGCCATTGACAACTGTGGAACCGTGAGTGCATCGGCAAGCGATGAATTTGAGGGAGGAGAATGCACCACACCAGATTGCTTACTGATTCGTACAATCACACTGTCCGACAATTGTGGCAACACTTCCACAGTAGAGCAAATCATGGTGATTTCTGAGCCCCCAACCGTACCTGAATTGCCCACAGGCTTTTCTCCCAACAACGATTCGTTCAATGACGTTTATCAAATAAGAAACGCGGGTCCCGACTTAGGCATTCCCCCATGTGACTGGCTCACAAATACCGCGTTCACTGTCTTCGATCGATGGGGAAGTTTGGTCTTCCAATCCAATGACATCTCTGAATCATGGGACGGAACCAACTTGAATGGCCGACCCCTACCCACAGGCAGCTACTTCGTCGTGTTCGAAGCCAATGGCCTTACTTACCGTCAAACTGTTGATCTACGCCGCTGATGTACAAGTCTGAACACTCCCTTAGAATGATGCTTCAACGCTCCCTTCCTGTCGTCCTTGTCGGGATCTTTTGCACATCAGCCGTTTGGGTCCAAGCCCAACAGGACATCCTTACTGGACAATACCTATTCAATGGCACCCTCATCAACCCTGCTTATGCAGGCGCCTCTGGTCAATGGGAAACCACGGCCATGAGTCGATTGCAATGGGTAGAATTTGACGACTCGCCCACGACCGGAATTTTATCCACACATGGTTCAATGGCCAATCAAGAATTTGGGGTAGGTGGCCTCATTGCGATTGATGCAGTTGGAATAACCTCCACCTTCGAGTTTGCAGGAAATGCTGCCTATCACTTGGATATGGGTGAAAGCAATTTGAGTTTTGGTCTACGAGGAGGGTTGTTGCAATACCGAGCGCGTCTCAGCGAAATCGATGTCATCAACCCTGCAGATCCTGTATATCAGGGAACGCAGCTCAGTGCATGGGTGCCACGTTTTGGTTTTGGCGCATTGTTTCGCCGCAACAACTGGTTTGCAGGATTGTCTGCGCCTATGCTCTTTGTTTTTGACCAAGCCTTAGACGGCGGTATATCCCCGTATTACCGCAATCACATTTACGCTCAAGGCGGATTGACTCTTCAAGCCAACAGCTGGCTGGACCTCTCTCCCTCTGTTCTTTTGAGATCTACGCCAGATGTCCCCTCTATTTTAGACCTCAACCTGGTCGCAACAGTGTCTGATTCCTACACACTCGGAGTTGGCTATCGGACAGGTAGCAGCTTTGTGCTGATTACCCAATGTCGCCTCAATGGTCAATTTCGAATTGGATATACCCGGGACTTCACCGCAAGTGAGATTCGCACTTTTGCAGGTGGAACACACGAAATTGTTCTTGGTTGGGATGTCAATCCAAAAGCAAAGAAAGACATGCCCCTTGGCATGTAATGACGAAACTGGTGGTGAAAAAAGGGCAACCACTTGGCTGCCCTTTTTTATGCAATTGTTTTTTTCATCAGCGGAAAGCCACTCCCAAGTAACGCGCATCCCTGCCCAATTCCTCTTCAATGCGCAGCAATTGGTTGTACTTGGCAATTCGGTCTGAACGACTTGCAGAACCCGTTTTGATTTGTCCCGTGTTCAAGGCCACGGCCAAATCAGCAATTGTGGTATCCTCTGTTTCACCACTGCGGTGACTCATCACCGAGGTGTATCCTGCTCGGTGAGCCATACTCACGGCGTCAATTGTTTCTGACAGGGTTCCGATTTGATTTACTTTGACCAAAATGGAGTTGCCCACGCCCTCCTCGATGCCTCTCGAAAGGCGGCGGACATTCGTAACAAACAAGTCGTCTCCCACGAGTTGCACCCGCTCACCAAGAACATCAGTCAAATGTTTCCATGAATCCCAATCGTCCTCATCCAAACCATCTTCAATGGACACGATGGGGTACTGGTCACACCATCCTTTCCAAAAATCCACCATCTCGGCACCTGTGCGCTGATCGCCTGTAGAGTCAAACTTGTACAAACCACTTTGCTTGTCGTAGAACTCTGACGCCGCTGCGTCCATGGCGAGAACAACATCTTCACCTGGGCGGTATCCCGCCTTTTCAATGGCCTGCATCACAACTTCCACAGCTTCTTCATTGCTTCCCAAATTGGGAGCAAAACCTCCCTCGTCTCCTACATTGGTACTGTGACCTTGGCTCTTAAGCACACCTTTTAAGTGATGGAAAATCTCCGTCCCCATGCGCAAACCATCCGTGAACGTTTCAGCCCCCACAGGCATCACCATAAATTCCTGAATGTCAATTTTGTTGTCTGCATGCGATCCTCCATTCAAGATATTCATCATGGGGACAGGCAAGGTTAGAGCATTGACCCCGCCTACATACCGATACAAAGGCTGACCCAAACAATCTGCGGCCGCACGCGCCACGGCAAGACTCACACCCAAAATGGCATTCGCACCCAAACTGCCCTTGTTCGCCGTCCCGTCAATTTCAATCATGGTCTCATCGATGGAGCGCTGATTTGTGACATCGAATCCAACGAGAGCCTCTTGCAATTCAGTATTGACATGAGATACCGCTTTCTCCACACCCTTACCCATCCATGCGTCGCCACCATCCCGAAGCTCAACAGCTTCGTGAATACCAGTGGACGCACCCGAGGGAACAGCCGCCCGTCCAAAAGATCCGTCACCTGTGCCAACTTCCACCTCAAGGGTGGGATTACCTCGCGAATCTAAAATTTGACGGGCATGTACGTAATCGATGTAATTCATATGCACGATGTTTGAATGGGGACGTGGCTCCAAAATTGACCGCAACTCATTGAAGAACAGCAGATTTCTCTTTTGCGATGTTGACGACAAATTCGTCAAACAAATATCGACTGTCATGAGGCCCAGCAGAGGCCTCAGGATGGTATTGGACACTGAACACTGGCTTGCCCTTCACACGAATGCCAGCCACAGTATTGTCGTTCAAGTGCACATGCGTTTCCTCAACATCGGTCGACACACTCAGGGACTCACGGCTCACCACGAATCCGTGATTTTGTGATGTGATTTCACATTTCCCACTGATGAGATTTTTAACTGGATGGTTCACTCCACGGTGACCATTAAACATCTTCTCAGTGGTCAGACCTTGGCTCAAGGCCAAGACTTGGTGCCCCAAGCAAATGCCAAAAACAGGAACCCCTGAGGCTGCCAATTCACGTACTTCATTCACCACCAAGGGCATAGCTGCCGGATCGCCTGGACCATTGCTGAGCATGATGCCGTCAGGATTCCAAGCGAGAAGGTCAGATGCCTCGCTGTCCCATGGGAATATCTTGACATGACATCTGCGTTCGACAAGACAGCGTACAATGCTTTCTTTCACGCCCAGGTCGAGCAATGCCACGCGATACTCGCCTCCTTCTCCAGCTTCTCTCGACTCGGAGACGCTGACCTGGCTAGACAATTCCATCCCCTCCATCGAGGGCTGTTCAGCCAACTGAGCTTTCAGTTCATCGATGGCAGTACCATCTGATGAAACAACGGCATTCATGGCTCCATGCTCACGAATGTGAGTCACAAGTGCTCGGGTATCTACATCACGGATGCCAACCACATGATTGCTTTCTAAATTTTCTTGCAACGTGCCATTTCCCCCTGGCCGACTTGCAATGGAAGAAAAGTTTCGCACAACCACTCCTGCGACACGCGGCCCAGCGGACTCCGTTTCATTCTCGTGTACACCGTAGTTGCCAATATGGGCCGTAGCCATAACCACAATCTGTCGGTGGTAGCTGGGATCTGTAAAAATCTCCTGATAACCGTACATCCCCGTATTGAATGCAATTTCACCAAAACTTGTCCCATTGGTTCCAGCTGCTTTACCCTGAAAGACTGTACCGTCGGCCAGGACAAGCACTGCCGGGTCTTCTGGTAGGATGTTGTGAGCCATGCCGTGAAGATAGTGCGTTCCTGTACCTTGAACATACCTGTAAACA
>DCBH01000090.1:6027-7907 GCA_002313415.1 Flavobacteriales bacterium UBA1112 | reverse complement strand
TCATCGAGCGTGCCTTAAAACCGTTCATATGTGCCAACAAAAAAGCCTCGCCCGTTTGCCGAGGCTTTTTCAGTGCTGTCAATCTACAATTTGCTAGTAGCTGCCCGTCCGCTGACGGCTCGAAGCAGAATACAACACTTTCAAAGCCGAGGCCTTTCTGAGCTCTTGCTTCACTTCAGTGACAACGCCCATCTTGGTGTCTTGATCCACCTTCAGGGACACCCACATTTTGCTTTGTTCAGCTTCAGCCAGCGTCGTGCGCTCCTTGACAATCCAATCTTGAATCACGGCCACATTGGAGAACTGATCGTTCAATTGAACGACGGGTTCTGTGCCGTAACGCTTGTCCATTGGGGGACCGATGTTCACATAGCGAATCAAGTGCTTCTTTTCAATCTTGTAGAGCTCAGAGGCTTCCGGACGAATCACTCGCACCTTCTCTTCCTCCGTTCGAAGCACAGTTGCGACCATGAAAAAGAACAGCAACATAAACACAATGTCTGGAAGAGATGCCGTTGAGATGGCTCCCATTTCACGCTTACCTCCTTTGCGAAACTTTCCCATATCAGTAGTAATTGGCGCTTGCGTCGCGCGGCTCCGCTTCGGAGATCCGTTGCGGATAAACAGCACGAACCGCGGTGATTTTTTCAAGCGTTTTGGAGTCCTCTTTGTTGCGGTCGTAGATGTCTTCCAATTGGCTGTACAAAAGACCAAACTTCTCCATCGCAAGCTCGTCACGCAACTCATTCACCGCAGATTGCAGTTCGTTTTGAACCTGCAGATAGGTGTTGTACGTGGTGTTGTTGTCGTTTTGCATCGAAATCAAAGCTGAGGACGGCAGTTGCTTGTAGTCTCCTCCCAACAATTCAATGGTCGTGAGCTTTTCACGCCATCCGTCGAGCACCTTGATAAATGCATCCTTCTTTTTGTCTGTATCTGCAACCGCAACAAACTGCTCATATTCCAAAATTCTCTGCTTGACTTCCGTCTTCCGAACCCACTCGCGTTCGGGAAATGCGGCGTTGGTTTTGCCATTGGCTCCAGTGATCAATTCCACTTCGCGACTTCGACCGACAGTTTTGGCCGCGACTTTGTGGGACATCACTCCATCTCCTGTCGCAATGAGGAAGTTCTTCGCTTTGTCCTTCAATTGGTCCAAATCCAAAGGCTCTCCTTCCACCAGCAATTGATCGAGGAAGTTCACCTTCACATTGAAGACGTTCTGCTCTTTGGCCTGCGGTACGTCAATGTCTGGCGGAAGCGGTGGCGGAAGCTGTCGCTTGATGCCCTCATCCGAATCAATGGTGGTGGTCACCAACCAAAAGATGAGGAGCAAGAACGCGATGTCCGCCATCGAGCCTGCATTGATTTCTTGCAATTCCCGTCGTGCCATGGACCTTACTTGAATTGTCTATTGACCTCGGCGACCACAATCGAACCAAGAGCCACAAGACCGAGTAAATACACCAAATACATGCCTCCGCCTGCAAAAAGACTTTCTCCTTCTGTGACTGTAATGCCGCTGGCCTCGTAGGCACGAAGCACCGTCGAATCTGCCAAGACATAAAAGCTCAGCAATCCGAGAACAACAAATCCCCCTACTCCAATCAATGTTCCCATCCGAGCTTGGATGTTGGTTCCAAAAAAATAAAGTCCAAACAACACCGCCGCGGCACCACAAGCAATACCTACGCCGTAAATGATGTAGAAGAGGCCGTCGAGGAGGCCGCCGTAGCGCTCCTGACCCTCTACAAAGGTCTCATCAGATCCGCTTTTGGATGTGATCATCACACAGAGCAAAGCTCCTATGACGATGACCAACATCCGCACAGCGGACATGACCGTTTTGATGGTCTTGTCTTCCATGATGCAGATTATTT
>DCBH01000090.1:3573-5674 GCA_002313415.1 Flavobacteriales bacterium UBA1112 | reverse complement strand
CGCTTGTACAGCATGTCTACGAGGTCCATACTGGCCTCTTCCATATCAAGCACAATGCTGTCGATCTTGGACAGAATGTAGTTGTAGAAGATTTGCAGAATGATGGCCACAATCAAACCCGAAACAGTTGTGATCAATGCCACCTTAATTCCACCCGCAACGATGGACGCGTTGATGGTATTTGCCTCCGCAATCTTATCAAAGGCGGAAATCATCCCGATGACCGTACCCATGAAGCCGAGCATGGGCGCGAGAGCAATGAACAGGCTAATCCAGCTCAAACCTCGCTCAAGTTTAGACATCTCAACACTTCCGTAGTCTTCGATGGCCTTTGCCACTTCTTCGTAACTGCCCGAGCTGCGGTCGAGACCTTGGAAGAAGATTGAAGCTACGGGGCCACGGGTATTGCGGCATACGTCCTTGGCTGCATTTAAACTTTGTTTCAGGGCTCCTTCAATGCTTTCAAGCAACTTGCCTGTGTTGGTTGTCGCCATGTTGAGATAAATGATGCGTTCAATGCTCAACGCAAGGCCGAGAATCAAACAGATCAAAACAAAGGCCATAAACGTCGCACCGCCCTCAATGAAGTACTTCTTCACAGTTTGGTGAAAGCTCAACACTTCGCGTGTTTCCACTGGCTCTGCCGCCATGGGTTCTTCGACTGCAACAGTTAACGCAGCAGAATCAATGGCCGCGGAGTCAGACTCCGCAGAAACGACAGTGTCCACAACCATCTCCGTGGCTGCATCTTCTTGTGACATCACAGGTTGTGGTGCTGCGAACATAACAAGTCCTACAAATGCGAGGAGGACGAACAAATTCTTCATGATGAATTGAAGTTGAATAATGAATAATGTTGCGGAGAGACAGGGATTCGAACCCTGGAGGGGTTGCCCCCAACACGCTTTCCAGGCGTGCGCCTTAAGCCGCTCGGCCACCTCTCCATTCCCCGTTGGGAATGTTTGCTCTTACGCCAGAGTCCAGAAAAGTGACACGAACTTCCCGCAGTTGAGCGCCGCAAATTACCCAAGAATCAACGACTCCCGCAAAAGAAATGTCGCGATGTCTGTGCAAGAATGAAAAAAGACGTCATAAGGCACTCAATTTGCCTCCAAACCCCTTGCTCCTGCAGGTCCATGACCCTGCGCTGGAACCTTTTGATGCGACGTAAGTTCACCTCGCAAATTGGTCGTCATCAAGTCTCGAATGCGCTCGGCATCATCAGTCAAAGCCAGGACATGCATGAGTTTGGTCAGTGCAGCCTCCGTGGTCATGTCACCCCCCGGTATGACTCCGCACCCCGCCAACATATGGCTCGTGGCATACAATTCGGGATGTACACCGCCATGCCCACATTGCGTGACGTTCACCACAGTCACCTCTCGATTTCGCACCTCTTTCAATACGTCTTGGAGGATGGGAGATGTGGGAGCATTGCCACTTCCAAAAGTTGCCAAAACCACGCCTCTCAAATCTTCCCAATCGAGCGTGCGGCGCAATCCTTCCATCGGCATGCCAGGGAACAGAGGGACCCATGCCACTTCAGTGCGCATTCCAGGATGCAGTCGCAGCTGCGCTCTATGGTCACGGTCGGGGCGCCAAAGAGATGAGGTATTGATTTGAAACTCTACTCCGGTCTCGACCAAGGGAGGGTGGTTGGGACTGATCAATGCTTGCAAACTTTGAGCGCTCTCCTTGTGCGTTCGATTGCCACGGAACAGGTAATTTCCAAAATACACTGCCACCTCTTGAATGGTTGGTTCCCCTTCTGTCTCGTGGGCAGCCAACATGAGCGCACTCAGTAAATTTTCTCTGCCGTCTGTTCGTGGCACTCCAATAGGCAATTGCGACCCTGTGAAAATCACAGGCTTTCTTAATCCTTCCAGCATGAAGCTTAAGGCCGATGCCGTGTAAGCCATTGTATCTGTTCCATGGAGCACCACAAATCCATCGTAACGATCGATGCAATCCATCACCGTCACCGCAATGCTGCGCCAATGGCGTGGGGTGACATTACTGCTGTCAATCGGGCTGTCAAATGACACCGCTTCTACGCAAATCCCAGCGTAGTCCAGTTCAGGGACATGTTTTGAGACTTCAC
>DCBH01000090.1:0-3191 GCA_002313415.1 Flavobacteriales bacterium UBA1112 | reverse complement strand
GTCCCTCCGGTGTAAATGACCAAAATGGACTTCATGTCTTTCGCTTTTGTCATCCTTTCAAACCGTCTAATCCAAACAACCGCAATGCATTTTCTGTCGTCACTTTGGCAACCTCATCTGCCGTAACCCCTGCAATTTCTGCAACACGCTCCGCAACAATAGCAACGTAACTCGATTCATTGCGCTTTCCACGATATGGCACAGGCGCGAGGTAAGGACTGTCTGTTTCGAGGATGATGCGATCGAGCGGAACATGCGGCAATACACGATCAAGTCCTCCCTTTTTGTATGTCGATACACCACCGATGCCAAGCATCCAACCGGGGTAAGAAAGCACGTGATTGGCTTCTTGGGTGTCCCCCGTAAAACAATGAACCACACCCTTCAAGGTGTCGTCCATTTCAGAGTCAAGGACCTCGAAGAGCTGTTTAAATGCGCTTCTCACGTGAATGACAACAGGTAGAGCGCGCTGTTTGGCCCAATCAAGCTGAATACGCAAGACCTCCAGCTGAAGGTCCAACGTGGACGTATCCCAATGCAAATCGAGTCCAATCTCCCCCACAGCGACCCAGGGCGATTGTGGCATAGGCGCGTTCAAGACTTCTTCTATCTTCTTCAATTCCTTCTCCCAACCCTCTTTTACATGACACGGATGAAGCCCCATCATGCCCCGGCAACGATTGGGCCAACGCGCAATCATATTTTGAATGCGAGGAACGCTGTCCACATCAATGTTAGGAAGCAAAAGGAAATCGACTCCGACCTTTTGACAACGGTTCATGGCCTCTTCACGATCACCATCAAACGCAGGTTGATACAAATGGGTGTGCGTGTCAATCAAATGCATGACACCACGAAGATAGGCGGAGGGCTACCTTTGAAGCGTGACCACTGGATCAACACCCCGTGCGCCGAGAATTCTGATTGCGCGGTTCAGCGCTCTCGGAGACATCGTAATGATGCAACCTGTGGTCACCGCACTTCGCAGACATTACGGAGATGAAGCCACACTTGACTTGGTTTGTTTAAGCCGATGTCAGCCCGCGGCCGAACTGCTTTCAGGTCTCAATCAAGTCCATGTTGTGCAGCGCGGAACCGGAGAGATTGTTGATGCGCTCAGATCACGTAAGTTCGACTACCTCCTCGACTTTCATCGCACAGTTCGATCTCGCTCCCTTGGGAGGAGCTTGAACATTTTGACCTTTGCTGTGGACAAACAAGCTTGGCAGCGTTGGCTTCTCATTCGTGGATGGCGGACACAGCCCGTGACCGGATTCATCGAGCGTTGTTTTGCGGCACTGACCCCTTTTTCAATCAAAGTACCCCCCGCGAATGTCTACGGGCCAGAGGCCTGGGGAAAGCTCAATGTGGACAAAGACATTGCTCCTGACGTTCGAGGATCCATCGTCGTCAGTTTGGGATCATCACAGCCTGGGAAACATCTGTCTGACGAAATCGTGATTGGCGTGATTGAAGAGGCAAGAACCTTCAAAACGAAGGTTTTTTTGGTTGGGGGGAATGATGAAAAAGGCCGTGCGGAACATTTCGCGGCTGAATACAGCCATGTCTATTCCTATGCTGGGATTTGGAACCTATCACAAACGGCCGGTGCCATCTCGCAGGCGCATGCAATCGTGACCGGCGACAGTGTGACCATGCACATAGGCGCCGCCACAGGTTCCCCGTTGGCCGCCATTTGGGGGTGCACAAGACCCTCACTGGGGTTGGATGCATGGCGCGCGCATCCGGCAAGTATCAATCTGTTGCCCAACATGGAAGCCCCCAATCGCCCTTGTTCCAAGCACGGCTCCTCATGCCGTAAAACTTCATCAACGGATCCGTTCGACGGCCAACGATGCAGCCAAATGGTCCGGCCTGAAAACCTGAGGCAGTGGCTACGTGATTGTCTCAATCACACATGATGCGGCACCTCAGTCAAACAGGGCCTTGAGTTCTGTCGCTTCCTCTGGCCTCAGCTTACCTGCCAAAATCAGACGCAGTTGACGACGCCGAAGCGCACCATCAAATCGAAACTGCTCCTTGTCACTTTGGGGCTCGATGGCAGGAACTGCAATGGGCCCTCCAAGCTGATCCACCGCCACAAAAGTGTAATAGGCCTCGTTGCATCGACTCCGCTCCCCAGAGGTTGCATTTTCAACAAACACCTCGAGATAGACTTCCATCGAAGAGTTGAATGCCCTGGTAACCTGAGATTCAATCACAACGACATCACCGAGCTTGATTGGACGGTCAAACGAAACATTGTTCACTGCCGCAGTAACCACCACACGACGACAATGGCGATTGGCGCTCACCGCAGCCGCAATGTCCATCCAATAAAGCAAATTGCCACCCATCAAATTGCCAAGTGTATTGGTGTCGTTCGGCAGTACGATGTGAACGGTCGAACTGAATGTGTCTTGAGGATGTCGAATTTGGGTCATAGCGATGTTGTTTCATGGATGCGTCGACATCCAAACACTTGTACAAATGTCGTGTACCATGTTCTAAGCCCTGCAAAACGCTTTTGATGTGATTTATATCGCGCCCTGCGCTGGAAGTGTTTGGCCTGTTGCTTTCATCGCTTGTTTTAGGACTTTCAAGAGAATCACGTTGCTCGGACGTTTTGACTCTTGACTGTATCCACTTCCATCGGTCCAAACACTCAGAGATACACACGAAGGGATTTGGTCTAACAGATTGGTGAGCCCACAGACTTGTTTTTTTCATTGATCAATGTTTTCTCAAAAAAAAAGCCGCCCCTGAGGGCGGCTTTCTGTCAAATGTCTTTCGAAGAACCTCAGTTGGCTACCAACAATTTCTTCGTAGTCACGAAATCCTTGGCTTCGACACGTACTTGGTACATGCCAGATTCCAAGTTGCCCGCGGGAATTTCGACTGTGGTGTACCAGCCATTGACAACAGCACCATTGTACAACGCGAGGACCTCAGTGCCACTCATGGTGGTGACTGTGACTCTAACTTGAACACTTTGCTCCTCGGTACTCAACATCAATGTTGACATGTCCGTGGTAGGGTTCGGTTGAATGCTCACAATCTTGATGAGATCTTTGACGGAAGTCACCTCTGCATCCTCTGGCTGGTCGCTGATATCTCCATCATTTCCTTCCTCACATCCTTCACCAGTCATGTGAACGGTGTAGTCAAAGCTCGTCTCATTGCCTGCGCAG
>DCBH01000005.1 GCA_002313415.1 Flavobacteriales bacterium UBA1112 | reverse complement strand
GGCTTCATATACAGCCGTCTCGGCAACCCCACCATCACAATGGCTGAACAAAGGCTGGCTGCATGGGACGACAGCGAGGACGCCGCGCTGTTTGGAAGCGGAATGGCTGCGATATCTACTTCACTCCTGGCGTGGTCAAGTGCAGATCGTCCCGTTTGGTTTGTGGGGCCACTGTACGGAGGAACTCATCATTTTCTCGATGAAGTCATGCCCTCCATGGGGCGCAGTGTCCTTGAAATTGAACACCTGGACCGGCTTGACCTTGCTCTTGAGGAGACAGGCGGGCAACGCCCTGGCGTCGTTTACCTTGAAACCCCGGCCAACCCCACCATGCAAATTCAGCGAATTCGCACGGCAGCAGAGTGGGCCGCCCAACACAGCACCGAAGACCACCGGATTGTAGTCATGGTGGACAACACCTATCTCGGGCCGCTGCTCCAACGCCCCCTCGAAGAAGGTGCTGACCTCGTCCTTTATTCTGCCACCAAATACCTAGGAGGGCACAGTGACCTCATCGCAGGAGGCGCCTCAGGAGGGGAAGACATTGTCGCCAAAGTCAAAGAATTCCGCACCTTTCTGGGCGGAACGATCGATTCATGGACTGCGTGGATGCTCGCCCGTTCCATGGAAACACTTCACGTCCGAGTGGAACATCAACAGCGCACGGCCGGTCACGTGTTGACCCATCTCCGGAATCTGTGCGGTGCACACGCCGTGAAATCCGCATGGGCGGAGGATTTGGCTGCCATGGGCCAAGATGTCAACACCGCCAATGCTCAACAACGCGGCGGCGGATCCATGATTGGCCTCGAAATCCCTGGGGGTCGAGAGGGTGCCTTTGCCTTTCTCGACGCCCTGCAAGTATTCAAACTGGCTGTGAGCCTAGGATCCACGGAAAGCCTTGCTGAGCATCCCGCCAGCATGACGCACGCAGGTGTCCCCGCAGAAGTAAGGGCTCGCACAGGAATCACGGAGGGCTTCGTTCGTTTGTCCATTGGATTGGAACATCCGGAAGATTTGGTCAACGACCTTGTCCAGGCTTGGAAAGTCGCCGAATCTGTTGCGACCTTACCCATGTGATACACCGTCTCTCAATGGTCCTTCTTGCCTTGTTGTCAGCACTCGCTGTCTCGGGCCAAATGCGCATGCACCTCTATCCCGACGACAACCTCATTTACCGAGACATGGTGGCACACATCGACAATGGTGTCGTGCGCATGGGGGCCCATTGGAGTGGTGAAATTGTGTATACCGTACAAGCCAACAACACGTGGGGTGAAGTCCAAATTTTCAGCGGCTATTCTTCAAGCAGTCTCGACATTGCTTTCACCTTACGTGAGGGCAAGCTCTATCTCGGCGACAGTTCTTTTTCAGACGCGATTCTTTACACGTTCGATTCGGGCCAAATCTTCATGGGCGACTCCAATTTCCCCCTCGACGTTGCCTATACCCTAAGAAAAGAAGCTCGGAATTTCCCATCGGGCGATGATGCCCCGTTGTGGGGATTATACAAGGATGACAGTCGGTCATGGGACGACCGGCTGGCCATCTTAGAAGGCCACCTTGACCCGGCTTCCATATTCGCACTTCTAAGTGCTGCGGGCTGGTTGTAATTGTTCTTCGATGGGGCTTTGCCGCTGATTTGAATTGAAGATGACCCCGCTGTTTCAACTCATCTTCCCGCACTTTCTTTCGATTTATGTAAATTTATAGTCCTGTGAAAGCAGGTGCAAACGAGATGCATGCTCAGCTTAACCTACAACTCAAGCCTAAGATTGATTTGGCTCGTTGCTTTTTTCGCAGCGAGTTGGGCAGGGCTTGTTCCTGAGTCTTGGGGCCAGACATCCAATGAAACGAGTGTTGCACGCGAATGGAACGAAGCCCTGTTGCACGCGATTCGAAACGACCTCGCCCGACCGACAATCCACGCCAGAAACCTGCATCATTGGTCCATGGCTTCTTACGACGCGTGGGCGGCATATGATTCGATTGCCACACCCTTTCTTGTCGAGGTGGACTTGCCGTACATCGAAGACGAAGTTTCGAGGCGTTGGGCGCAAGAAACGGCGATTAACTATGCCTCCTATCGACTCTTGTGGAACAGATTTTTGAATACCGCTGGAGGAACTGCAACCCTGATGACGCTCTACCAGCAATTTGCCCTGGCTGGAGGGGTGAACAGTTTTCAAAGCACCGACTTCGTGAATGATGGTCCTGCAGCACTCGGGAATTACATCGCTCAACAGGTTTTGGCCTATGGCGCTTCGGATGGAAGTAACGAAACCAACGGTTATGCGAACCAACATTACACGCCCTCCAACCCAGACCTTTTCATCGAATCTGTCCCGGGCAATCCATTTCTCACACAACCCAATCGCTGGCAAAGCATCAGCTTGAGCTCATTCCAAGGCCAAAGCGGCATTCTTGAAGACGAAACACCGCCGTTTCTCAGCCCTGAATGGGGACACGTGACACCCTTTGGGTTGCCAGACAGCACCATGTCCATGCACTTTGCCTCAGATGGGTGGCCTTATCCCGTGTGGATCGACCAGGGTGCCCCGCCTTTGGTGGATCTCAACTACGCCCAAGGCATCGAAGACCCATATACCTGGGGTCACAGCATGGTGTTGCGTTGGTCGGAACACCTCGACCCCAACGATGGTGCAATGATGGACATCAGCCCCGCTTCCTTGGGCAACGTCGACCCTGCCTTGTTTCAACTTGATCATACAGAGTACCATCAGTTTTACAATTGGGCAGAGGGTGGCGACCCAAGCGAGGGTTGGGAGGTGAATCCGGCCACGGGACAACCCTATGAAACGCAAATCGTTCCCCGCGGAGACTACGCAAGGGTTTTGGCTGAGTTTTGGGCGGACGGACCTGATTCAGAAACACCGCCTGGCCACTGGTTCACCATCCTCAATGGGGTAATGGACCATCCCGACTTCGACCCCAGATGGATGGGCGAAGGTGAAGAAATGGCAATCCTTGACTGGGAGGTATGCTCCTACTTCACGTTGGGTGGAGCCATGCACGATGCCGCCATTGCTGCGTGGAGCCACAAGGGTTGGTACGACTACATCCGTCCTGTCTCATCCATTCGTTGGATGCAAGGGCGCGGACAATGCACCGACCCTGCCCTGCCCAACTATGACGTCACGGGCCTTCCTCTCATTGATGGGTTTTGTGAAATGGTCACGGCTGATGACGCCGACTTCCCAAGTTCCAGTGATGTAGACAAACTCAAAGTGCGAGCCTGGATGGGACCCGACCACATTTCAAATCCAGATACGGACGAAGCTGGTGTGGACTGGATTTTGGCCGAACACTGGTGGCCTTACCAGCGGCCCTCGTTTGTGACACCTCCGTTTGCCGGTTATGTCAGTGGACATTCCACGTTCTCGCGTGCCGCAGCAGAGATTCTGACTGCCATCACAGGAGACCCCTACTTTCCTGGCGGCATGGGGGAGTTTTCGGCTCCAGCCCACGAATTCCTCGTCTTTGAAGACGGCCCCTCTCAAGACATCGTTTTGCAATGGGCCACCTACAGGGACGCCTCAGACCAATGCAGCCTGTCCCGCATTTGGGGTGGGATTCACCCTCCTTGCGACGACCTTCCCGGCAGAAGAATCGGCATCGAAGTCGCAGAGCACGCCATGAACATGGCACGCGCCCACATTGAAGCGGAAGCGCCCTGTCCAGCAGACTTCAATGATGACGGATTTCGAGGTATTGATGACCTGCTCATCCTCCTATCCAGCTATGACAACGTCCCGCTTCAGGGAGCAGAAGACCTGACTGGAGATGGGTTTGTTGGAGTCGATGACATCTTAGACTTCTTGCTCTACTTTGATCAAAACTGCGATTGATTTCGCAATTCGTCCTGCAATCAATGTCGACACTGATCAGGACGTACGACGACGCACCCCTGGATGAAAGCCTCGTCTTTGCTTCAGCACAAAAACCAACTTAGATCTCTTCGAGACGAAAGGTGAACCCCTCCATGATCTCGTTGACAAGGAGCTTGGTGCACGCGTCGTTCACTTGACCTTCCGCCGCCTCACGGCTGTCAGCTTCCACCTCCAAGGTCACATGCTTGCCGATGCGGACGTTGCTGATGTCAGGTAACCCAATGTTGGGCATGTTGTTGCTGACCGCCTTTCCCTGAGGGTCCAACAAAGCGGGAAGCGGCATAATGTCGATGGCAGCGCGAAATTTCATGTGCTGTGAATGCGTAAAAGGTGAGTCTCAATGCGATTGGCTCTGCGGCGTTGTTGCCATGGCCAACATGAGGTACAAAAGTAAACACAGCGGAACGGCAAGAAACACGCTTTCACATCCAAACCAAGTTCCAATGCCCACTCCAACAACAATCGGTACCATAACGCTACGAATTTGATCTACCCTGGGGTTCAAACCCCATCCTTTCAATCCCCACATTTTCCGGCGACTTGCCATCGCCAGCGGCACCACGACCAACCCAATCCAAGCAAGACTCGTCGACATCGATTCGTTTGCCCCGCCTCGCAGCTCTCCCCAAGTGAGCATCATTCCCAACCAGAATACGCCAGCAGCAGGCGCCGGTAACCCCTCAAAAAACGGCCCCCCTTTGCCCTTCTCCGCCGCCACATTGAAACGCGCCAACCGGTACGCCGCCGCTGCTGCCACGCCCAAGCACGCCACCATCTGCCAAGTCAACCCCGCATCCCCTTCGCCTTGAAACAAGCGCATGGCCACCATCGCAGGCGCCACGCCGCCCGTCACCACATCTGCCAAGCTGTCCAGCTGCACGCCCATCGGCCCTGCCACGTCGAGCTTCCGCGCCACCCATCCATCCAGCACATCACAGAACATCGCCAGCGCCCACACCACCGCCACCATCTGTACACCGCGCGCTTCCACACCTCCAGGCCATGATTCCTGCATCCCCAACGCCATGGCATCGGTCCAATCGGCCACCAAGGCCTCTCCCAAAAACGACCCCGATGCTGCCGCCCAGCACACGACGACGCCCCCCAACAAGTTGCCAAGGGTCAATGCATTGGGCACCCATTTCCAAGCGTTCATGTGGCAAATCTAACCCAGACCTTCAGCCCTTTAACCCCTGCATTATACCCGTCTTTCCTGAATTTATCCCCCAAAAGGGAAACCTTAGTGAAACCCATGACGTATATTCGCAAGCCCACAGTGTACACCACTTTGGAAAGGGTCCGATGGCCGAGTGGCTAGGCTCAGCTCTGCAAAAGCTGCTACAGCGGTTCGAATCCGCTTCGGACCTCATCGATTAAATGGAAAGCCCCGTTGTCACTACGTCAGCGGGGCTTCTTGGTTTTCGTGTGCATACCGAAGTGCATACAAGTTGTGGAGAAGTGAGCTCGACAGCCCCATTGCGGTCATTCAGAAAACGCCCAAATGGGTGGCCTCGAGGTCCAAAAACCATCTTCCAGGAATGGTTTCTTGAAAGCAAAAGAAACAGAATGGCACCCTCGTATAGTGGAGTGTAAGCAAGCACAAAACTGAGAGGTCTCAAGGCAATTGCCCTCTGGGTAGTAATCTTGGCCGTCGCCGCTTGGAATATCGATTGCACGGCGGAACGTTTCAACAATCGTGTAACCCTTCCTTTCCTGCAGTCAATTTGTTCGGAATCTCCTCATGGATTTGATCGAATTCGCGTGATCAAGGTTGACGAAGAGACTGGCCAGGGTGAGTTTTTCCGTGAAGTCAACGAGATGAAGGGGGATATCATTTTGGACCTGGTCTTGGAGATGCCTGGGGAGTACATCATCGAGTCAGTCACCAATGGGGTGCAGAATGAGCCTGTCACGTTGTGCTTCAACGAAGAATGGTTGCAAACATGCTTGGCGTTGGGAAAAGCTCAAATCCGGGACGGAATTGCACGAACTACACTCAAAGGTTCAATCGTACCTCAAGCTAGAAATCCAGCTCATTACGAAGCGGATTAACTAGCCGCGCTTTAAGGTTGCTTTTATGAGTGACATGGATAAGCGTTGCCAATGAAAGGTTCATACACCTTCGCCCCAACGAGGCCCCTCATGATCGCCCTCTCGTAAATAAACCTTCAACCCCTTTTTTATACAAACCTCCTTAGCTCCATCTTCCAAAGCAGCACTACCGCAATTCAATAGATCATCGGCCATTTGCTTATTGAAATACATGTCCAACGCACTAACTAACACCTCTTCGGTTCCGGGTTTTCCCAAGCTTATGTAGAACGGATAGTCCGTCGAGATGGTCCGTAATCGATTTTCTTCAGGAGCAGACATTAAATCTCTAGTAATGGAACCGGGTGAATCGAGTGCCGCTAAGACACATAGATAACTCGCGGCCTTAAACCTGTTCGGCTTCGCTCGTCCGGGCATTATGCGATATGGGTCGTACTTCCACCCTAAGCGCATCACGAATAGCAATCGATTGGTTACGACGTTGTTCTGTGATTCACTAAGTAAATGGAAGTGGCTTTCTAATGTGCCGACTACTTCGAAAAAGCGATCAATGTTTTTCGGATTATTTAGAGACTCGCTCTCCAAGATTTCCACAAGACAATCGAGAATAACCGGATGCATTGCGTTACCGAACCGCAACACTCGGGAACCCCTTGCGCCATGAGATGCGAAGCTATTCCCCTCATCTAGCTCAGTCACCGTCAGTGAACAAAGGCGCTCAACATTTGAAGCGCTCATGACGTCGATGGCCTCTCCAACAAAACGATAACTCTCTTCAAGGCTATTGCTTCCCCAATGACTTTGCGCGATTTCATATTCTTCGGACCAGTTGAAGCCTTTCCAAACAGCTCCATAGCGAAGATGACGAGACGACTCGGTGCCTTCGATTATGAAGTCGAGAAGGTCTTTTTCTTTTTCTAAAATGGCGTTTCTAAGTAATTTTTGAAGTGTCCCCAACCCAGTTCCCGCCCTCAACTCTATTTCAAGGACTGAACGCGTTCCAATTTCTTCCGCAGCCACCCCTGTCTCCAACTCTCTCATACCGACTTCAATTAACCTGAGTAGATTAAAGTGGAGAGTTAAAGGGGTTCGTTTATCCCATTCCGTTGGACATTCTTGCAACATTTTTTCAACGCAATCAGCAGCCTTTTCCTGGTTTTGAGTGAGGCCTTCATCCGATTGACTCAACAGCTCTCTGCAGTAGATATGAAAACTATGAACCAGAATCTGGCCTTTACACTCAAAGGTTAGACCAGAATAGGGTTTGCTGTCCAACCGATCTTGATATTGTTCATAGAAATGCCGTACCTCTTCATCTCTACTTCGTGGTGAAGTCGCAGGCAACGAAAAAAGATGATTTACCGTTGCAGTGTCAAACGACGCAACCATGTCCTCACACAGAGCCACTTTGTTATTGGCACTGCGGTAACCCAGAATCTCTTTTGAATAACTTTCGTCAGAAGGCGAGCATCCTAAAAAGCAAACCGCAGACAGGTTTAAGTAGAAAAACAACCTTGTCATAGAGCAAGTTCATTTAGCACAATGTCCAAGTAATCGCGTTCCAAAACATCGTGCGCTGAAAGATGCCTTACCTCGACGTACTCTGCCACATCATCGGCATCCAGGGAGATGCCCTCACAAGGCTTCGAGTCTCCCGCAATAACAAAAACCCTTTGGATATCCAAAGAGGAGGTCGCACGCTCGAAGTATATCTCCGGCTGGGCGCAAAGCTCGAATTTGAATAAGCACGCAGCTGTGCACAGCACGTTGACGAAGTGAAACTTCATGGTGTCCATTGTTGCCTTTAAAGGTATGAATTGACGCGGTGGTTGCTTGCAAACACACCACCAGAGCACAACTCATGAACAACCACCCCTTCCCATTTGCTTTCTTTTCCTAAACTGACCCCATGAACAAACGACTCCA
>DCBH01000018.1 GCA_002313415.1 Flavobacteriales bacterium UBA1112 | reverse complement strand
ACAGATTGGCAGGACAAGTATCTCCGTTTGTATGCGGAATTCGACAATTTCAGGAAGCGCACCATGCGTGAACGAGGGGATTTGATTCGCAACGCCTCGATGGACGTTCTCGAGAAGTTGCTTCCTGTGTTGGATGATTTTGACCGAGCTTCTGCCAACCCAAGTGACGACGTGGAGGTTACGCGCGAAGGCCAAAACTTGATTCATACCAAGCTCAGACAATTGCTCGAAGCTCAAGGCCTCACAAAAATGGAGGTGAACCAAGGAGATGACTTTGATGTGGATGTCCATGAGGCCATCACCAACATCCCCGCTCCAACACCGGAATTGGCAGGTAAAGTCGTCGATGTCGTGGAGCCCGGCTACAAGTTGAACGACAAAATCATGCGCTACGCCAAGGTGGTCGTGGGGCAATAAGGCATCATGGCCAAACGCGATTACTACGAAACTCTCGGCGTCTCCAAAGGCGCGAAGGCCTCGGACATCAAAAAGGCCTACCGGAAGCTTGCCCTGAAATACCACCCGGACAAGAATCCTGACGACGCCTCGGCAGAGGAGAAGTTCAAAGAGGCTGCAGAAGCATATGAAGTCTTAAGCGACGACACCAAGCGCCAGCAATACGACCGATTTGGCCACGACGGCATGCGCGGAGGCCCTGGTGGGTTTGGTGGGGGAAGCATGAATATGGATGACATCTTCTCTCAGTTTGGAGACATCTTCGGTGGTGCCTTCGGCGGGGGAGGGGGTGGTGGTGGTGGTCGCCGCCGGCGCATGAAGGGGGCCAATCTCCGAATCAAGGTGAAGCTGAGTCTCGAAGAAGTGGCCGAGGGCATTCAGAAGAAGGTCAAAGTATTCAAGCAGGTACAGGCTCCGGGCGTTGAGCATTCAGATTGCACCACATGTCATGGTACAGGTCAGGTACGTAGGGTTACCAACACCATTCTTGGCCAGATGCAGACGGCGTCGACTTGCAGTGTATGTCACGGAACAGGTCAGAGCATCACCCGCAAGCCCAGCGGAACAGACGAGATGGGCATGAAGCGGGAAGAAGCAGTGGTAACACTGGAAATCCCGGCTGGTGTGGAGGACGGCATGCAATTGAGCGTCCGGGGCGAGGGCAACGGTGCGCCGCTGGGCGGGGTTCCTGGAGACCTCATTGTGATGGTCGAAGTTTTGCCGCATGAGACGTTCCAGCGCAATGGCAAAAACCTTCATCACGACCATTACATGTCTTTTGTAGACGCGGCTTTGGGTTCCTCTGTCGAAGTGCCATTGCTTGGAGGCAAGGCCAAAATCAAGGTCGATGCAGGGACTCAAAGCGGCAGAATTGTCCGCTTGCGTGGCAAAGGATTGCCTTCGGTGGACAGTTATGGAAATGGGGACTTGTTGATTAATCTCAACGTTTGGACACCCAAATCGTTGACAAAAGACGAGAGACAGGCTTTGGAAGCGCTTCGCGATTCTGCGAACTTTCAGCCCGACTTGGACCACGAGGAACGAGGCTTCTTTGACAAGGTCCGAGACATGTTCTCGTAACGATGGCCACACCCGTCCTCCATACCCAAGGCGTCACAAAAGCATTTGGCGATCAGGTCGCCTTGTCCCCACTTGATGTGGAGGTGATGGAAGGGAGAATTGTTGGGCTTCTTGGGCCCAATGGCGCAGGAAAGACCACCCTGCTTCGCATGGTCACGGGAATTACAAAACCCGACAATGGCGAACTGAAGATGTGGGGCGAACCTCATCATCGGAAACTTCTGTCGCGAATGGGATATCTCCCTGAAGAGCGCGGCCTCTATAAAAGCATGCGCGTGGCGGAACAGGTGCTCTACTTTGCAACCCTCCGAGGGATGAATCGCATGGAGGCTGAACGGGATTTGAAAGGGTGGTTTGAACGACTCGAAGTTGAGGGTTGGTGGAATCGTGAAGTGGCTGACTTGAGTAAGGGGATGGCCCAAAAAATTCAATTCATTGCCACGGTGTTACACCGTCCCGAACTCCTCATTCTCGACGAGCCATTCAGTGGGCTTGATCCCATCAATGCTGCTCTTGTGAGAGGTGAAATGCTCCGCTTGGTCCAAGAGGAAGGCACAACCCTCGTGCTGTCCACACATGACATGGGCTCTGTGGAAGCGTTGTGTGACGAAGTCATCCTCCTTCATCAGGGGCGCAAGGTGTTGGCCGGGCCAACTGACACTGTACGTGAAGATGCCCGTCGCGGGCGCATTCGAGTGGTTATGCGTGGCAACTTGATGGCGTTTGTGGCCGAGCTCGGCGCACGCGCTGAATTGTTGTCCAAGTCGACAAGCCAAGGAAAATCCAATGAGGGCCAATCTGTGCACCAAATTGAAATTGCTTTGCCAGACGGCTGGC
This sequence comes from Flavobacteriales bacterium UBA1112, assembly GCA_002313415.1. Taxonomy (GTDB): domain Bacteria; phylum Bacteroidota; class Bacteroidia; order Flavobacteriales_D; family Sanyastnellaceae; genus UBA11663. The sequence goes on along the minus strand of DCBH01000018.1, from coordinate 4,188 downwards.
CGATGCCGGACTTCCTTTCTTGGGCAGTGAACCACGTTGAGGTTTTGGAGGCTGTGCCGTTGAAATTGTCCATGGAAGAAGTTTTTGTTCAATCCGTGGAGTCCGCAGGGTCATGAGCCGAAAGTCTTTTCATATCTGGCTGACGGTGCTACAACGGGAGTACGTTACTCGGGTACGTCGGCGCGCATTTTTGGTCGCCACGCTGCTCGGACCCGTATTGTGGGTTGGATTGATCGCCGGCATGGTCCTTTTGACACAAAGCACTGAATCGCCAGCCAAAGTGTGGGTTGTGGATCATGATGGTCTTCTCACGATACCTACAGATGGGGAGCAATTCTTGCCTTCCTGCCCTTCGTGTTATCCTGATCGAAGCTTGCTTGATTATCGTTTTGGGCGTGAAACAAAGGATGTCAAAGAATTGCAAAGAGAGGGATTTACATGCATGGTCGAGCTTGACGAAGGCATTTTGCAAAGTGAGAAGGCACAGCTTCTTCACTTAGAGCCTCCCACAGGCAAGACAAAACGATGGATGCAACGCGACCTCAGTCAAGCCCTAGAGCGCTTGAAAGTTCGAGAGCAATCAAACCTGAATTATGAGGACTACCTCGCGCTGAAAACCAATGTGGTGTTGCTCGGCATTGACATCACAACTGGACAGCAGAAGGGAGCGGGACAAGGTGGTTTGGGCTTCATTTTCAGCTTATTCATGCTCACATTTGTTGTGGTGTATGGGATGCATGTCATGCGTGGCGTGATTGAGGAAAAGTCCAACCGCATTGTGGAAGTGGTGCTGAGCACGGTACGACCTGGCCAACTTCTTGCGGGAAAAATTGCAGGCATTGGATTGGTTGGATTGACCCAAATTGCTGCGTGGGCCTTGCTTAGCTGGGCACTTATGTTGGGCGTGGGGATGGCGATTGAACAGAGTTCATGGATGGAGTCATGGACGGCCACGCAAGGCCTGGCATCGGGGACAGCAGATTTTCAGACCGTGCTTGCGGCAGAGGAAGACCTCGCGTTTCTTCTCGACATCAACTGGGGTGTCATGCTCGGATGCGGTGCGATGTATTTTGTCTTGGGGTATGCGATGTATGCCGCCTTTTTTGCGACCATCGGAGCCATGGTTGAGCAGGAGGCCGATGCGCAATATCTAATGCTGCCTGTCATGATGCCATTGTTGTTCAGCTACATGCTGGCATCGATGACCATCGACGCACCTGAAAGCACGCTTGCCATCATCAGCTCATTTGTGCCGTTCTCATCGCCAGTATCCATGATGGTCCGCCTGCCCATGGGCGTTCCGTGGTGGCATGTGGCTTTGAGCATGACTTTGTTGGCAGGCACAGCGGCTTTCTTTGTGGGGTTGGCAGCGCGGGTTTATCGCGTGGCAATTCTGATGTATGGCAAAAGGCCCACCTTTCGTGAAATCATTCGGTGGACATTGAGACCTGATTCAGGTGCTTTATGATGACGGCTCAATGAACAACCTTCGCCGCGTGGCCGTCATTGATTGCGGCACCAACACCTTCAACCTACGCATTGTAGATGTTGGTTCCTCTGCGGGTTGGATTCCTGTATTCAAACAACGCGTTCCTGTGAAGTTGGGTCAAGGTGGGGTTGCCAAGGGAATCATCACTGCAGATCGAATGGCGCGGGGACTGGATGCCTTGGCAGCGATGAAAGAAGCCACTCGGAATTACGCGGTGGACGAGGTGTATGTCATGGCGACCAGTGCCATCAGAGGAGCGAAAAATGGGCATGAATTCGTCACCAAAACCAAAGCTCTCACCGGATTTGACATTCAAGTCATCTCGGGTCAACACGAGGCCAGACTCATTCAAGAGGGCATCACATTGAATTTTCCTGATGGGATCGATGAGATGTGCTTGACGATGGACATCGGTGGAGGAAGTGTGGAGTTCATATTGTGGAATGACGAGGGGATTCAGTGGGCCCAAAGTTTTGATACGGGCGTTGCAAGACTCCACATGCTCATGAATCTTGACGACCCCATCGGTCCTCTTGGCGTGTCGAAAATGCAACCTTACTTCGACGACGTCATGGCGCCATTGAGTGCGGCCATAGAGGCGCTTCAACCGACACTTCTCGTTGGAGCGAGCGGATCATTTGATACGGTTGCGGCCATGATGGGTACGCGTACGCGACGTTCCCGGCCCGATCATGCACAAACTCCTGAGGCCCACCCCGTGACGGATCCGACTTCCTTGGAAGCGTGGCCGGATTTGTTTGCGCGGTTGACCACTCAGAATGCGCACAGTCGCGCAGCCATGCCCGGCATGGACCCAGCTCGTGTGGACCTGATGCCGTACAGTGCCGCATTGATTGGCTGGGTGCTTCATCATGGATGCCTCCGTGAAATGTGCCGTGCGCCTTATGCCTTGAGGGAGGGCGTGTTGTCGCGCATTGAACGCGGACTGCCCCTTCTACCACCTTTGGGTTGAGCTCAAGTCATACTTGGGTGGATGCTGGTTTGGCATCATCTTTGGACTTCTGGATTGAAATCAAACCTCATGGCCCATTTGCTCATCATCGACGACGAGGCGCCCATTCGGGCCAGCCTTCGAGAAATATTGGAATACGAAGGTCACGATGTGGCGGAAGCGGGAACGGGCATGGACGGAATTTTGGCGTCGACCAAAACCTCTTTCGATGCGATTTTTTGCGATGTCAAGATGCCGCAAATGGATGGCCTCGATGTCTTGGATATGCTTGCCAAAAAGCAGGTGAGTTCCCCCGTCATCATGATTTCTGGACACGGCACCGTGGAAACTGCAGTGGATGCGCTGAAGAAGGGTGCTTACGATTTCATTCAGAAGCCGCTCGATTTGAATCGAGTCCTTGTGACGCTGCGAAATGTGCTCGAACGTGAAGTACTTGTTGAAACTACGAAAGTGCTTGCCAAGAAAGTGCACGATTCTCAGTCGCACCAGATGGTTGGGAAATCAGAGGAGATTCAGCAGATTCAGAACATGGTGGAAACAGTGGCTCCGACCGATGCTCGAGTTTTGATCACAGGCCCCAATGGCTCGGGCAAGGAACTGGTGGCCCGTCAAGTACACAATTTATCGAGCCGTGTGGATGGGCCGTTTGTCGAAGTGAACTGTGCAGCCATTCCATCGGAATTGATCGAGAGCGAGTTGTTTGGTCACGAAAAAGGCGCATTTACCAGTGCTGTGTCTCAACGAAAGGGAAAATTTGAGCAGGCTGAGGGTGGTACATTGTTTTTGGATGAAGTAGGTGACATGAGTGCTTCTGCCCAAGCCAAAGTCCTTCGAGCCCTTCAAGAAAATAAGATTTCGCGTGTGGGCAGTGACAAGGACATCATCGTGGATGTACGTGTGATTGCAGCAACCAACAAAGACTTGAAGGAGGAAATTGCTTCAGCGACATTTAGGGAAGACCTCTACCACCGCTTGGCCGTCGTTCCCATTCACGTTCCATCATTGGCAGAACGCGCCTCGGACATCCCCTTGCTTGTCGCTCATTTTTTAGATGTGTTGTGCACCCAATCCGGAAGGACCATTCCCAAGGTGACAAAAGGTGCGATGATGGCTTTGACAGAAGCCCCTTGGTCGGGCAACGTGCGTGAGTTGCGGAATGCCGTGGAACGGCTGCTCATTTTTTGTCCAGCTGGACAAGCTGTGGATGATGCTTTGGTCAAGAAATTTGGCCACTTGGATTGAATCTGTGGTTGATTTGTCGGCGTTTGTGCTGGATTTAATTGCGTCACTTGCTCATTTTCAATGAGATGGAGGCAACCTTGAGAACATGTTGTCGTCTTGGTTGCGAAATCTGTTTACCATGGAACTCTTTGACACCTTTGAGTTGGACAGTGGATTTGGGCTTGTTTGTTTGTTCATCGCACTGGTTGGTCTCGCAGGGAATTGGCGGCTCTTTGAGAAGTGCAATCAGCCCGGTTGGGCGGCCCTTTTGCCCGGTTTTAATGTGGTCGTGACCATGCGTGTCCTTGGACGGCCATCTAAGAATGCCTTGTATTTCTTGATTCCAGGCTACAACCTTTACTTCTATTTCAAAATCATTTTGGAACTGGCTCGCACCTTTGACAAACGCAGTAGAGTTGATGTCATCCTTGCCTGTTTATTCAACATTTTCTACATCGTGAATTTGGGCTTGAGCGAAGAGGAAGATTATTCCGGTCCGATTTAC
>DCBH01000127.1 GCA_002313415.1 Flavobacteriales bacterium UBA1112 | reverse complement strand
GGCATCCATGTCATAGTTGCACGCATCCGCATCCAAGCAACCTTCGACAATTTCAATGCACGAACCGTCATCGTACTCAGCTTCGACGTCGTAATTCAAGGATTCAGGATTGGTGCAACCACACACATTGTTGGTTGGGTCGTTGTCTCCCACTCCCTCGACCATCAACGACACCACCTCCGTATTGGATGTAAGTCCTTGATTGAATATTTGGGCCTGACAAGAAACAGTCACTTCTCCGTCAGTAGTCAGTTGTGCTATCAACACTCGCAAGTCCGCGCCAGCAGAAATGCTCGCTAACCCAGGAAGTGTCCAACCACCTCCTACTGGGTCGTCAAAGACCAGATTTCCGCCGGTTTCAAATGCAACAACTGCATCCAAATCGCCTTGGACAGATATGTCGGTTTGATCAATGGCCAAAAACGAATCAAAAGAACTTGATTCTTCTTGAAAAAATGAAGTGGTGGTTTCAATTCTCAGCGCTTCCCCCTCCTTTCCCATCAGCGCTGTGAGTGCATCCTCTTCTTCATCAAAAGTGACATAAAGTCGATATGCTGTCATTCCATTCGCAAGGCCAGTGGCATGAGTTTCTAATGCCATTCCCACGGGTACAGATTGGCCATCAAAACACGAGCAGAAGTCGCAAGATGTAGCGTCAATGTCCCCGTAGTTGCATGCATCCAAATCAATGCAACCGTCATTGGTATCACAGACGCCATCGCCATCCACATCCGCGAGGCAGTCACCACCACAAACTCCGATGGCATCTAACTCGTTGCCTGAGCAATCGCAATCGCCATCCGCGATGCCATTACCCCCGCACTCTCCGCATTCGTCAATTTGATTTCCATCGCAGTCACAATCCCCGTCCGGAATGCCGTTCCCACCACATACGCCGCACTCGTCGAGCACATTGCCGTCGCAGTCGCATGCGCCTTCGGGAATTCCCGCTCCTCCACAAACCCCACATTCATCAACGACATTGCCGTTACAATCACAACTGCCCTCCAAAATGCCTTCTCCACCACAGATTCCGCACTCATCTAGCACATTGCCGTCGCAGTCACATTCGCCTTCGGGAATGCCCAATCCACCACATACTCCGCATTCATCGAGCTGTTGACAAGACCCATCGTCGTAATTCGCTGTCGCATCATAATTGCAGGCCGTTTCATCCATACATCCGCAAGCATTGCCGTCTCCGACAGCTGAATAAATGCCGGGGCCGTCGAAGGAGAACGTCTTGGGCAAAAAGTCATCTTGACTGTCAGTCAAAATCGATACGTTGAGCGTACCTGAAACACTTCCCGGAGTTGTGATTTGAAGAATCAAAACTTCTAGGTCCTCATTGGGAGAGGCATTTGAAGCATCACTCAAAATGAACCATGAGCTTCCAATCAACTGATCTGCAACAAGCAGAGTCTCCCCCTGATTCAAAAAGAAAGGGGTAATTGCCTGATTGGGATCCTCGGCAAGCAGGGCATCTGAGGCGCTATCAAGGCCAGAAGCCGAGGCAGGACCGTCAAGACCAATGGTGGCATAGGTGTCGTCTGCCATCTCGGGAAACGAGGTCAGAAAGGCCGGATTGATGCCTGACGCATTCCAGCCAGCGTTGAAGGGTGTATTGAACGCGCCTTCCGGGACGTTCACAATGAGAGGCGCTTCTGAGTTTCCATACACAGCGCTCATTTGGTCGTCGGCACTTGGCATACGAATCGAGAAGCGATAGCGCGTGCTTCCCTCTACTCCGACAGCTTCTTGTTCTGTAATGACCAGGGCATAGCCACCGCTAGGTCCACCGCAATCGCAGAAAAGACACGTCTCGTTGTTTTCGATGGTCGCATCTTCATCGTAGTTGCAGGCCAAAACGTCAGTGCAACCCGTGCAACTTTCATATTCACAACTTTCATCATCCAACACCGCGTCGACGTCATAATTGCAAGCAATCACATCCGTACAACCCTCGGGCGCCAACATTCCAAATGTCCCGGCACCGTCAAATTCAACTGTGATTAGTTCTTGATCTTCTCCAACGCCAAGAGGAAAGATCTGATAATTCAACTGCCCAGAGATTGGGCCGGTGGTCGTCACTTGGGCAATGAGCACACGCATGTCCCCATTGGGCAATCCATTGGCTGCTGTATTCAAGATGTACCAAGAAGAGCCAGTAAGTGTGGAAGCCTCAAGATTGGTGGCCCCAGGTGTCAAAAAGTAAGGTGTGATGGGCTGATTGGCATCTTCAACAATTGAAGGGTCTACGGCACCAACTATTCCAGAGGTCGACGCCGGCCCAGTCAGGCCAATAGTAGCATAGGAGTCATCCGCCAAATCTGGAAAGACAGGCAAAAACGCAGGATTGATGCCAGAGGCACTCCATGAGGAATTGAAGGTGCTGTTGAAAGCGCCGGAAGGTGTATTCAAGAGCAGACTTGAATCGTCATTTCCAAAAACTGCACTCAGGCGGTCCGTTTCGTCTTGCATTTGCACGTAGAACCGATATACAGTGCCACCTTCGCCCGCTGCCGGCGCAGACTCCACAGTGAGGTAGTAGGGCGTTTGAGCGCAAAGTGAGTTGAGAAACAATCCCAAAATCACAGTCGTGAAGAGCGTTTCTGTTTTCGCATCAACGCATTTCATCAGTCCATGTAAAAGAGCAATCATATGTGAATCATTTTGTCGGCACATCGTGGATGAATCCCAAAAACTTCAAGACGAATACGCATCGAGGACATATAAAGTTGCATATAAATTTACATATATCCAAATTTATTTTATACCACAGACTGAACCAATATGAAGCTTGAAACGAGATACGCACAGACAAAAAAAGGAGGCCTCTCAGCCTCCCTTTTTCTTTCCTGATGTTTGATTTATCAATGCGTCTTCACCAATTGCAATGAACTGGGGCGACCATCCGCAATCAACACCAAACGATAAATACCCGCTTCATGTCCAGCCAAGTCCAAAATGGTACGGAATGTTCCAGAATTGGCAATCCACTGGCCTGATTCGATTTGACGGCCCTGCGAATCGAGGACCTGGAAATTCATTTTTCCTTGGTATCCACCGTGGACCTCAACGACAAATTGGCCTTGCGATGGATTGGGGAATGCAGCTGCCTCCACATCTTTTGAAAGTTCGTGAATGTCAGTTGTGATGTTAAATGTAAAGGTGACCGTGCAACCGTTGCTGTCCGTAACATCAACCGTGTAAGACCCTGTAGATATACCTTCTAGATCTTGATTGTCCTGCCCACTTACGCCCTCTCCAATCCATTCGTAGGTATATGGCATGCTTCCTCCCGTCACGGTCACATCAATGAATCCCTCACCCGTCACTGACCCTTCTGAAACGATGCCAGTCACGACGATGGCCTCGGGCTCACCAATGGTGGCCTCCACGGATGCTACACAGCCATTTTCATCCTGGACAAAGAAGGTATAAGTGCCTGCCAAAAGGTCGTCAAATTCGTTGTCCTCATCAAAGGTGTTGCCGTCATCACTGAACTGGAAACTTCCTGTGCCTCCTTCCGCGAACACCTCAACCTCTCCGTCCTCTTCTCCAAAACATGACGCATCCGTACTCTCAGCCGCTGCCGTGATCTCAACTCCGTCTTCCACTTCGATGCTAGCAGTTTCCGTACATCCTTCTTCATCGGTCACAGCAACTTCATAAGTCCCTGGCGCGAGGTCTGATACAGAGGTTTCAAGGGTCACTTCACCGTTAAATGCATAAGTGTACATGCCTTCGCCTCCTTCTGGAGCCCAAGACACTTCTCCATCTTCCCCACCGAAGCACGCTGCTGGGGTGGACATCAGATTGATGTCAATGGCGTCAGGACCAACCACGACCTCTTGCTCCATCACGCCGATGCACCCAAAAACATCCTGAGCAGTCACGGTATACGTTCCACCGGCAACCATCAAAGGACTCGGACCATAGTTCATGCTATCCACAGAAAATTCAATGGTGAGTGGCGCAGAGCCTCCAAACGCCGCGAGAAAAATCTGGCCATCTGGGCTGTTGGCACAGGTGGCGTCAACGACATCAGCTGTTGGTGACTGGAAACCTACACTGATGGGCGTAGGATTGGCGATGAACACAGCATTGGATTCGCCAAGGCAACCATTGCTGTCCATTGCATAGACACTTAGAGTTTGGTTCCCCGACAGTCCCGTCCACTCCGTCTGGGTTGTCATCATGGATGGATTGTTCGAAATGTAGTATTCGTACATTCCGGAACCTCCCGTTGTCCCAGTGACAGTCAAAACGGCATCTTGAGCATCGTGGCAAGACACCCCAGTGGTTAGCTCAGCATTGATTTGTACTTCTTCTGTCACAGGCACCTCCAAATCCAGTGAATCCGTGCATCCCACCGCGTCCACTACATACACAGTGTAGGTGTCTGCGAGCAGATTTGTAAAATTCCCAAGATTCTGCGCAGTGCCTTCAATTGCATTGATGTAGAAGTAATCCGCACCTTGCGCGCCTGTGGCCGAAACTTGAATCAAAGCATCGTTTTGACCATTGCATGTGGGAGAATTGACATTGTCTACATTCAAGGACACTGTGCAAGGAAGAACACAGGACAAGTCATCCAAAGTGGCTGACTCGTTGTAATTGAACGCATTTGGATCGGTGCATCCAAAAACATCCATATCATTAGTGCTGAACGTCTGGCCTGTAACTTGTTGTTGATCGGCCTGTACACCGTTGGGGAATATTTGAACGTTCATGATGCCATGTACATCACCCGTAGCTGTGATTTGAGCAATCAGAACGCGGTTGTCTTCCCCGCCAAAAGCCAAGTTGGTCGAAGCACAATCTTCAAGGGTTTGGCCTGGTGTACAAGGCCAAACAGTGAACCAAGAAGCTCCAAAATCATCATTGATGGTGAACCCCTCGCCAGCGTTGAACAACGCCAAGGCAGGTGCCATGGTGTCGCCCGTATTCTGGATGTTCACGCCACCGTTGGCATCTTCAGCGCCAATCGTGAACCAAGAGTCGTATTCCGTCGACGGGAATGCCGTAAAAAACAGCGGATTGACTTCAGTTGCGTAGTTAAAATTGACACCCGGGCTTTGATAAATTTCCCCTGTACACTCAAGTACCATGGGGTTAGCTTCATCACCGAAAACAGCAGACACAAAGTCGGCGCTGGTGGTAACATCGGCGTAAATACGGTACGTGGTGTAGCCGTCTAAAGAAGGGTCAATGGACGCGTCGTGAGTCATTACAGGCTCGATGCTCACTCCGACAAGTTGGGCAGAGGCGAGAACAGCAGTTCCCATCGCAGCTGCAAAAGAGTACAATCGCTTCATGGAGAAGGTTTAGGTTGTGAATCAGTTTGGCACAAATATAAATGGCGGACGAAGGGATAACAGGGAAGTTTTCCTCAAATCTTCGCAAGTCTTACACACGTCACATTCCGCCGACAATTCAATGCTGGAGGATGCAAGCAAAGGTTGACGGAGCTCACTTTTTCAGACCCTCAGTCAAATGAAAACATCCGCATGACATTCTGTTGTTCCTTGGTTCTCATTTTTTGATGCTGCTGTCCCGTGAAATTGAAGAATTCTCATCCCAAGCCTCTGGTAATCCCCCAAACAGTCAAGGCAACAGCCTTACCGACAAATAAAATGACGACTCAACTGATGATTCAACACATCCTTGTGGCACGTGTCACAGCAAAGTTGTTTGCGTATCCAATCCGCCTTGCCAAACACATGCACGTCAGATGCTTGGAAAAGGTGAGTTTTCTTGGAGTGCCTCTAGTGCATGACGCCATTGCTTCGGAATGGGGATTGTGGCCTTGGCGTCGTGATCAAAACATACAAGTACCGTTTTGGCACGAGCCACCAAATGATTGCGACACGTCAATTCGTAGTGAACATCCATGCTTTTGTTTCCCAACTCACCAATGTGACTTTGCACTTCCAACGGATCGCCCAAACGAACAGGCTTTACGTAGTCAATGGTGTGATGAACGACCAACACGCCCAACTTTGACCAATCCCATGTCCCTTCACCCATGGCTTGACGCCACCAGTGAATGCGCGCTTGCTCCATGTAAATGATGTAAGCCGCGTTATGCACAATGCCGTAGGCATCGACATCACTAAACCGAATTTCCGGCTGATAAGGGATAAACTCCTTCATGCAACAAAGTTATTGTGAAGCTCCCGCTCCTACTTTTGCCACATGCCCAAATTGAATCGGAAAGTCCACACAGCAATCCACCTTTTGGGCGTGGCTTTGGCGCTTTTCGGGATTACGGGACTGCCAACAGCCGTTGCACCGTGGGTATGCCTAGCTTCCCATGGTGCAGGTGCTTTGACCCATTCCTTAGAATCAACCCCAGGACGGGACACAGAATTTTTAGGTATCGTCCGAATCAGCTTGGCCATTGTTGCCTGTCTCGTATCTGCCGGACAACATTGGGTGACTGGTGTTACCGGACCGGAATACTTGGGACTCGCTGCGCTGTCTTTGTTGCTCGAAGGGTTGCGTCCTTGGCCATCACAATCGGCCTAGAACCCCCGTTGGTGCAAGCAAAAACGTCGAAAAAGGCAAAAAAAAGCCACCCTTATCAACATCAAACGACCGTTTGTTCACAAAATGGATGAAAACGGGCGCTATCCCTTGTCAACGCTGAGAATGCGCACATACATTTGACTGTGTTACTTTTTTGTTTAATCTCAACTCATACTCATGAATAAGTCTGAATTGGTCGATGCGATTGCATCAGGTGCGGGTCTCTCGAAGGCCGACGCTGCACGCGCTCTCGACGCCACTACTGGTGCCATCCACGGCGCCCTGAAGTCTGGCGACCGTGTTTCTCTCGTTGGTTTTGGTTCATTCTCTGTGAATCATCGCGCCGCCCGTACCGGCCGCAATCCACAGACCGGAGCTGAAATCCAAATCGCTGCCAAGAATGTTGTCAAGTTTAAGGCAGGTGCTGGTTTGAAGGTTTGATCCTTGACCAGAACTGATTGATTGAAATCCCCTCACTGCGGTGAGGGGATTTTTTTGCCTAATGAATTTGGTCAGTGACTTTACCTGGTGAATTTGTGACATGCCTTATCCCTTGCCTGAATTTGAAGACGTCGCGCATGCCAAGGCATGCACAGAGGTACTGCAACCTTTTGTCACCGAGGCTCGCTTGACCAAGGTCCAAAATGTGATGGCGCACCGCTCACGTCACATTTCCCTTGTGCTCGAAAACGTGTACCAAAGCCGAAATGCCAGCGCAGTCATGCGTAGTGCGGACGGATTGGGCTTTCTCGACGTGCACCTCATTGAAAACGAGAATGCATGGTCGCGCAACAAAGGCGTGGCCAAGGGTGCATCCCAGTGGCTGAATATCCACCGCTATCTCCATGTTGCTGACCCCCGAATGGCATGTGTCAATTCCCTTAAATCCATGGGAATCCAATTGGTTGTCACTGCGCCTCACGCCCAAGGGTACACGTCAGAGAACCTGCCACTAGATCGACCTGTTGCTCTTGTCATGGGAACAGAATTTTCTGGTGCATCCGATTTCATGATGGACCATGCGGACGCGTTTGTTCAAATTCCTATGCGCGGATTTGTACAGAGTTTTAACATCAGCGTTGCAGCCGCCATTTTGATGAACAGATTGCGGACGCGATTGGAACAATCGCAAGTGTCTTGGAACTTGCATCCGGACGAAGAAGTCCTGGTGCATGCCGAATGGATAGTTAAATCTGTTCGCAATGCGCGTGGCATCTTGGCACGGCACGGCCTCACCTTACCCCCCACCTTGGCGTCGACTCGATGAGTGATCATACCGGAGCCGCAGCTCCCATGGATACGAGCATTCGCAACCTGTTGCGCATCGCAATCCCCATTTCTTTAGGAAGCCTGGTCCAATTCCTTGTTGTTCTCACGGACAATTTCTTTCTAAGTCATGCGGGAGAATTGGAACTCAACGGCGCAGGCAATGCCGGATTGATTTATTTGACATTTACCATGATCTTGGCGGGAGGTAGTGTTGGCATTCAAATCTTGGTCGCCCGGTTCAAAGGCCAGAACGATTCTCCTCAAATGGCTGAGGCCTTCAGGGCTGGTAGAATTCAACTCGCTGCACTTGGAGGGATTCTGGCATTTGTCGTTCTTGGAATCAACGCCTTGGGCGGGTGGAAACTGCTCATCCAAAATGCCGATGTGCAAGCCGTGTTCGAGCCCTTCTTAGGGATTCGAGCGTGGGGCTTGATTCCTTTTTCCATTTTGATGGCTGTTGAAGCCGATTGGATTGGCCAGGCCAAGACGCGTCCCATTCTTTTCTTGGCCTTGTTGATGGCTCTCACCAACGTCATCCTTGATGCCATGTGGGTCGAAGGCCTTTGGGGCGGCACAGCCATGGGAGCGCAAGGCGCAGCATACGCATCTTTCACTTCTGAGGTCCTCGGCGCAGCATTTGCGTGGCTTTGGGCAAGTCGCAAAACACATCCCGAGTCCTATCAGGGACGTGCACCTCGCAACCGCGACATGGAGCGCCAATGGTGGGCCCTCTCCGCTCCCGTCATGGCCCAATTTGGCATGACAATCGGGACATGGGCCTCCTTCTTCTTTTTTGTGGAGCGAGTGGGCATGATGGAGCTCAAAGTCAGTCACTTGACCCGCAACGCTTTCATGCTTGCATTTGTCGTCTGCAGCGGGCTTGGTCAGACAACACGCACTGTAGTTAGCACACTCATTGGTGCCAGGAGAGTCGACGAATTGCTTCCAACCATTCTCAAATTGGCCTCCCTCAGTTATGGAGGCGTTTGGCTCCTCACACACGGTTACATCTTATATCCAGACTGGATTGCAAGTCACTTTTTTGAGCCGTCACCGGGTCGTCAAGCCATGGTAGCAACCTTGGGGACCGCATTCGTCGCACTTCAATTTTATGCCCTCTCTTCCATTCTCATTTCTGTTTTGCAAGGTTCGGGCTTCACTCGACCAGTATTCTTCATCGAATTCATCTCAGTGGGCCTCTATGTGTTTGTGGCCTATGCGGTTACCTTGGTTTGGCCCCAGCCCATCGATGTCATTTGGCGGGCAGACTGGCTGTATTTCATTTGCATGATTTTAGGCGCGTCATGGGCACTGAAGGTGCTTCCTTGGCGTCGAGGACATCCATCGTTGAAGATGGACAAATGAACCTGACCTTTGTTTCATGAGTCTCTCTTCGAATCCTTCGCGCGAACTGCGATTGGTTTTTTTAGGTACGCCCCTTTTCGCGGCCATCTGTCTCGAGCAATTGCTCGAAAGCCGCCACCACGTCGTTGGTGTTGTAACAGCACCTGACCGTCCTGCGGGCCGCGGTCAAACACTCCGATCCAGTGATGTAAAAAAGGTGGCTATCGAGCACAACCTCCCGTTGACCCAACCAGAAAAACTGAAGGACAAATCATTTCATGCGCAACTCGATGCCTGGAATGCAGATTTAGGCGTGGTGGTGGCCTTTCGCATGTTGCCTGAAGCGGTGTGGAATCGGCCACGACTTGGCACGGTGAACCTCCACGGTTCCTTGCTTCCCCAATATCGCGGTGCAGCTCCCATTCATTGGGCTGTTATACGCGGGGAGACCTTAACGGGTGCCACGACATTCTTGCTCAACCACGAAATCGATACAGGTCACGTCCTAGGTCAAGTCGAAGTCCCCATCGGACCTGACGACAACACCGGCACCGTGCATGACCGTATCCTTGAGGCAGGCAAGCACCTTCTGGTCAAGTCCATCGATGCTTTGTCAGACGGAACAGCCAAACTCATTCCCCAAGATTCCATGCTGGATGAAGATGCAGAACGAAGAGAAGCCCCTAAGCTGTTCAAAGAAAACGGTCGCATCGACTGGTCCGAGTCTGCTTCGAGCATTCACAACCAAATTCGCGGGTTGAATCCATTCCCGGGGGCCTGGACCTCGCTGCCTTCAGGAGAAACAATCAAGGTGCATGCGAGCCAACGAATTGAATCGGCGTTTGATGGGCAACCCGGGGAAATCCACATTTACAAGAGCACCCTTCATGTGTCTTGTGGGGTGGGAACCATTTCCCTCACACGCATTCAGCCTCAAGGAAAGCCCGCCATGGATGTCAAGGACTTTCTAAATGGTCTGCGGACAAGCATTCAATACTTTCAATAAACCCTCAGTGTGGGACTGTGATCATCATAAGAGGTCCTGTGCTTGCTCATTGGACAATTCTACTGCGCGACAGAATCGACTTTCCATGACTCCGTCATCCCTCAAGTGTGAAGCATTCCTCGATGCCAAAACAGGGACGGGTCCAGATTCACGTTGATCACAGTCGTCCACAAGATTTCTCGTGATGATTTGATCGTCCCCAATCAAGAGGG
>DCBH01000039.1:8199-18874 GCA_002313415.1 Flavobacteriales bacterium UBA1112 | reverse complement strand
GGTCAAGAGGCCCTGATTTTCGAATTGTTCGAAGCTCATGAAGAGGTGGCAACGTTTTTGGATCCCAATCTGGATGCCATAGAGGAGCGGACGGAGATTCATAAAAATTTGGCGATTGCATACAGACAGTGGTTTGAAGTCACAGGTGACCATGACCATTTTGAAGGAATCGTTGATCAATACAAGCAGGCTCTCGCCTTATCTCCAATGGACATGACTGCAGCATACAACCTCGCAGTCAACATATACAATCGCGGAGTGGCCCAAATCACAGCCATGGATGAGAACACCACACTCCCAGAAATTTTATCAATCAACGAATCGAGCCGAGCCTTGTTTGAGCGTGCATTGCCTTGGTTTGAGAAGGCGGACATGCATCAGCCCAATCGTCCTGAAACGTTGCGCGGGTTGATGATTGTGCATCACGCACTTTTTCATTCAGAGCAAGAAGAAGCCTATCGCCTTCAACTTGAAAAGGCATTGATGCGATGAAGAAGCTCCGGTGGAACATTGCATGGCGTATGGGACTGGGCTTCGGAGTATTCATTTTGGCTGTGGCCGTTTTGTTTGTTTTTACGCGCCTTACGCTGACTCAGAGCAGCGAACTTGCTGAGGAAGTCGATTCCGCGTTGGTACCGAGTTTAGAAGCCCTCGAAGACATGGACCAAACGTTGGCCTCTTCTTTGGTCTACATCAACAATTGGATTGAGGAACAAAGTCGAGCTGACGTCGATAAGAAGGTGCTGCTCAGGAAATTGGTCAACACGTCTTTTCCCAATCATCTGCAAGGATTGGATGAACTTGAGTTGGCTTGGACACCTCGTGCAAGGGCACACCTCGACACCTTGCGATTGGAAACTGACGCCTTGCTGGTTCTGTATTCAGAAATCATGCGTTTGTTGCCTGATTGGAAGAGCTATCAAAATTACGAGGCCAAATTCAAGGCGAAAGAATACGCCGAATCTGGGGCCCAGCTCGAAGTTTTTTCAAGCCGTGTTCAAAATCGACTAGCGGCCTTGACCGCAGGACAAAATGCGGCTCTGCGCGACCGCACGGCTCGCATGGAAGAACTCGGCGCTGAATTGACAATGTACGCGGGCCGCGTAGCGTGGATTGTCGTGATTTTAGGCATCGCGCTTGGAATCATTGTGACCCGAAGCATTGTGCAACCGGTCAAGGAGTTGAAGCGGGCGTTGTTGCACATGGGGCGCGGGGTTTTACCCTCACGAGACGTTCGAGTGACACCTGACGAAATTGGCGACATGGCCACTGCTGTAAATCGCTTGGCGGAAGGTCTTGCTCGAACCCAGAAGTTCTCCCAGGAAGTGGGCGGCGGGGATTTTGAAACACCTTATGAACCGCTCAGCGACGAAGATACCCTTGGAAAATCGCTGCTGCAGATGCGGTCGTCCTTGGCAGAAAATGAGCGGGAATTGGAGGGGAAGGTGGTGGCGAGAACTGAGGAATTGGCTCAACAAAAAGCCAGAGCTGAAGAAATTCTGGGGGATCTTCAAGATAGCATTTCCTATGCCTTAAGGATTCAGCAAGCCATCCTGCCATCGGAGCAGGAACGACGAGAAGTCATCTTCGATTCTGCCGTGTTTTACCAGCCGCGAGATGTGGTTTCAGGAGATTTTTACTGGTTCAAATCTGTGGGCAGTCGCCGAATGTTTGCTGCCATTGACTGCACTGGACACGGCGTCCCTGGCGCATTTTTGAGTTTGGTTGGTCACAATGCCCTGGACAGGGTCACCAAGGTTTACACCGAACCGCACAAAGTCCTTGACAAATTGAATGAGCATGTTTTAATGCTTCTGCGAAAAGATGTCAGGGCAGAGGCGAGTATTCCGACGGATGTACTTCGAGATTTGGCCTTGGCTACAGAGACGAGGGCAGGTGTCGATTATGTCGGCGGGCAAGACGGAATGGATTTGGCCATGGTCGCCATCAATTGGGAGCTCATGAAGGTGGAGTACGCAGGGGCCAACAACCCCCTGTATTTGGTGCGTGAAGGAGGCTTGATTGAGTTCAAGGCAGACAAATACGCCATTTGTTCCTTCGAGCCTGGCACCAAGAACTATCAAGTTCAAACCATTGACATCCAATCGGGAGACACATTGTTTCTCGCGACTGATGGTTTTGTAGATCAATTTGGGGGACCGAGGGGCAAAAAATTCATGCGACGTCGGTTTAGAGAACTTTTGGTGGAAACGTCATCGCTGCCTGTGCAGGAACACGAGGCGCATTTGAAAGCGCGATTTCAAGATTGGAGAGGAGATGAGGAGCAGGTCGACGATGTGCTCGTGGTGAGCATAAGGGTTCCATGAATGTGAGGGAGATGTTGCGTGAAGGCATTCGCGCTGGTTGGTCTTGGATGCGCTCAGATCGCGGACTGTTGCTCTGGGCAGTTCTTGTCGGAACAGCTTCTGGATTGCTTGCCGTGGTCATGAAACAGAGTGTTGGTGGCCTGCGGAGCGTCATATTTGCCATCCAGTCTTGGGTGGGGGGATCGTGGTTTTTGGCTTTGGGACCCATTTTGGGTTTGGCGGCTACAGCGTATGTTGTGAAGTATGTCTTGGGAGGGGACCATCCAGGTCCTGGGATTCCTTCCACGCTTCATGCCATTTCAACCAGAAGAGGCCGCGTCAAGCGTACGTGGATGTTTGCACCTGTCATCACGAGTGTCCTGTCTGTCGGTTTTGGAGGGTCAGGAGGACTCGAGGCTCCTGCCATGCAAGCGGGTGCGGCAATGGGTTCAGAGGTTGCCTCCCAGACACGAAGACATTTTCGTCGCAGGCTCTTGCTCATCGGATGTGCTGCTGCAGGGTCACTTGCAGCGATGTTCAAGGCGCCGGTTGCAGCAATTGTTTTTGCAGTGGAAGTCATCATGATTGATTTGACAGCCTCGAGTTTGGTCCCCATTTTGTTGGCCTCATTGGCCTCTTTGTTGACTGCTTTTGTGTTTTTCGAGGGCGAAGACATCCTGACAGTTCCCACATTGGCGGCATTTCAGGCCTCACGCCTTCCTTGGTACATCGCCATGGGTGTGGTGACGGGTTTGGGCTCTGTGATTTTTTCTAAGCTGTATCTCGTAAGTCAATTGAGCATCATGCGGTTTGCCAACGCGCGGACGCGCATGGTCATCGCGGGGGCATTGATTGGTGCATCCGTAGCCTTGTTTCCTCCTCTTTTTGGCGAGGGATACGAGGTGATCAACCAACTTTTTTTGGGATACTCTGACGTGCTGATTCAGGACGTGTGGATGCATGAAGGGTCACTTGCTCTGCCGAGCTTGATTGGATGGTTGGTTTTGGCGGCGTGTCTAAAGCCGATGTTGACGGGATTCACGGTGGGTGCAGGGGGTGTGGCTGGAATTTTTGCTCCTGCATTGTTTAGTGGTGCCTTGGTGGGGTTTGCCTTTGCCCTGGGGATCAATGATTTTGTTGACCCGACGACCATGCCCATTGGCAATTCTGTGCTTGCAGGGTTATGTGGAATGATGGCTGGAGTTTTACACGCACCATTGACGGCCATTTTCTTGGCTACTGAGCTAAGTGGTGGGTATGGTTTGTTTGTCCCGCTGATGTTGACTTCCGCGATTTCGTTTACAACATCTAGGGCGCTTAAACGTCACAGCATATACACGCGTGAATTGGCGGAGCGTGGTGAGTTGTTGACGCATGACAAAGATCAAGCGGTGTTGACGTTGATGAACCTCAAGGAAGAATTGGAGCAAGATTTCCTCCCTGTTCAGGCGCATTGGAATCTCGGTCAACTCGTGGAGGTGGTGGCTCAAAGCCAGCGAAATTTGCACCCCGTCGTGGATGCTGAGGGGCGTTTGTTGGGTATCGTAGATCTCCAAGACATCCGTCAAGTGATGTTCGACCAAAGTCAATACCTGACGTTGCGGGTTGTGGATTTGATGACAATGCCGCTTGCCGAAGTGGAATGGGAGGACAAAATGGATGACGTCATGGCCAAATTTGAGAATTGTGGCGCCTGGAATTTGCCGGTCGTGGAGGGAGGACGTTACGTGGGATTTGTCTCCAGATCAAGGCTTTTCAACGCCTATCGGAAGTGGCTTAAGGCCACAAGTCTTGATTGACTTAGGGGCTGTATTCGACTGCGCCTTCCAAGATGTAGTTCATCTGGTATACATCATCCGAATTTAGACGCAGCGTGCCTTGAAAGCTCAGGCGGTCGTCGGTTTGATAGGCTCGCTTGATTTTGTTGGGGAAGCGCAAATCAATGACGGATTCGGGGCCTGCACCTCCGCAGAAAAAGCAGTTGGCGAAGGGGTATCGGCTCAAGACGTAAAAGTCTTCGTCCACATCAACAGGGATCATGTACCCTGTGATGAAAAACGTTTTTCCTTCTGCTCCAATGACCTTTGGACCAAATTCGGGCATCCAATAGTAAGCATCGAGTTCCTCTAGATAGACGTCGGTGAATTCAACATCGCTGAGAACTTGCCAGGTAAGCTCGGAAAGGTCGCCCGACATGGTTGGCTCCTCGATGCCGTCTTTTGTCATTGTGGGCTCAGGATCAAGGCTGACGAGCTTGGCTTCTCCAACACTCCGCAACTGGTCTTGCATCGCCTGAGCTTCCTCATTAGGATGGCACATGCTGCTCCAATCCATCATCGACACAGCAATCAAAGCAAATGCTGAGAAAACCATGGTGATGAGCGAAGAACGTTTCATGTTATCGAAGGTACGGAGGGAAGCCGCTCAGGCTTCACTCAGAGTTCGACTGATGTCAAGCCGAAGGCTTTGGCGTGCTGGGATGGCCGCGGCCAAGAGACCTACCAGGACAGTTGCTCCCGCCAGTGCCCATTCGCTCCCTAGGATGGCGAAGGCGGCGACATCGTAGTGGAATTGAGACTCCACGAGCTGACCCAAGGTCATCATGCCCACACGGCTGATGGCCAAGCCTAGTGCTGTGCCTGCGGTGCTCAACAATCCACCTTCCAGAAGGAGCAGGCGATACAATGTGGATGGCGTGCCGCCCATGGTACGCATGAGCGCAAGTTCATGGCGACGGGTCCGAATGTTGTCCAAAACGGAAATGAAAATGCTTGCGAAACTTAACGCCATGATGAGTATTGCGATGGCACGAAGCGCGGAGGTTCCCACTCCAAATCGTTGCGTCAGGCGATTGACTTCAATGGATGGGAGAGCCACTTGCATGTTGGTCTCTCGAAGCGTATTGGGGATGGTCAGGACTGCAAGGGGGTTCCGCTTTTTCAGCAACATGGCGGTGATTTCTCTCGTTTCGGCATCAACGACTTCCCCATCTTCCAAATGCACGTTCCAAATGCTCTCCATTGGCGTGAGCAAAAGTTGATCCACGACGCTCCCATTTGAGTTGAGAATCCCTACGACAGTAAAGGTTTTGTTGGTGTGGATGTCGGTTTGGTCCTTCAGGCCATGCGCACTAAAAAAGGTGTCTCCGATGCGCAATCCAAGGTTTTCTGCTACACGTGCTCCAGCTGTGACTTCAAAGGGAGACTTCCACAACTTGCCTTTCGCCAGCGTGGCTCCGTAGTGCTCAACGTAACTGTGTTCGGTCCCAACGATGCGATAACCCTCGTGGTTGTCACCATACGCAAGAGGGATGCCAGACTCGATGTAGGGGTGTTTGAGCACTTTTTCAGCCTCGCGTTGACTGATGTTGCCCGTCGGAGCATCGATGTGATACACGTTGGCCAAAATGAGTTGAAGAGGGCTTCCCTTTGCACCCAACACCAAGTCGATGTCTTTGATGTTCCGTTGAAATGCTTCATTGACTTGTTTTTCAGTTAGGAGCATCAGACTTACCATGCCCACACCAAAACTGAGCAAAGCGAGGCTCAAGATTGTTTGGAGAGGCTTGGCAGCAATGTTGCGCCAAGCTTGGTAAAAAAGCCCCAGCTTCATGAGTCGGCGCTTTTCAAGGTGACACAATTCGAGTAGCGGTCTTTGATTCGCTGGTCATGCGTAACGACGACCAGCGTCGCACTTGCTGCTTCCCGCTCGAGGATGTTCATGACGGCTTCGGCGTTGCGGTCGTCAAGGGCGGATGTGGGTTCGTCGGCAAACACCACTTTGGGTTGGTGCAACAGTGCTCTTGCGATGGAGGCGCGTTGTTGCTCTCCCACACTCAATTCGGAAGGACGAGCGTTGGCTCGGTGCGCAATGCCCAGGCGATCCAACATTGAGCTCAGGCGATCAATCGCGTTCGCTGGCACATGGCCTCGCGCCAGTTGATGCGGCAGGGCAAGATTTTCCGCGACTGTTAAGCTTTGCACGAAGTGAGAACGTTGAAATACGATTCCAAGTTCTGACCCGCGCCACACGTCTAGATCCCTGTCACTGGTGGCGCATAGGTCGCGGTCAGCAACACGCAGGACTCCGGATTCCGGCCTTAGCATTCCGCACAAGAGGTGGAGTAAGGTTGTTTTTCCAGTTCCAGAATCGCCGAGGAGAAGCATGTGTTCTCCCGCAGCACATCTAAAATCAGGGAAGTCCAATTTTGGACTGTCCTTGCCATAGCGGAACTGAATGCCTTCAACATGGACCATGGTGCGAAGGTATGCAGGCCTGCAGTGTGTTTGGGTGTAGTTTCGCAATGCAACTCAAGGCATCATGAATTTTTGGCAACGACTGTTTCGTTTCGGCATTGGCATCACACTGGGCGTTGCCCTTTCACTATACTTCTTTGGAAGCCGTGGATGCGGTGACTGGCTCCCCTCTGCACAAATCCGAACCACAGTTGTTGAAGGTGGTCTGAGGCTTTCGCCTGAGGTCATACAAGCCCATCCCGAACTTAATTTATCGGACGTCCTTGCGTTTGTAGGGACAGCCGAGGTTGAATTTGGGTCAAGTGGCCCGCGAGACACCCCGCAGTGGTATGTGCTTCGAGGTGAAACCGCATCTGGATCACTTTCTGAAATCGAAGTGGTTCTGCTCGACACGGCCAGTGTGGTGCGCCGCGTGACAATTCAGCCCTGACCTTGTTTCATTTTTATGCCGTTGCTGACCTGAGATGAAAAGGCCGGTTAAGGTCTGCGCACAAGTAGGTTGAGGTGATGAATTCTTCCGAGGTGGGAAACACGAATCATGTGGACACCTGAGTTGCAATCAATCAGGTTAACGTGGGAACCGACCCCGTTGGAGACAGTGCGCCCTTGAACGTCGTACAAGGTCCATTCGAGTGTGGAATCGTCCACATTGTCGAGATCAGGCGAGGGAGAGAGCCTCGTCTGTTCCGAAGCTGGATTTGGGAAACAGGACCACAAATCACTTCCCGCAACAGGCTGTACAACCGATACGTCATCGAATAGGGGGTCGTTGAACAGGCCCAAATCAGGAGTTTCGCTAGACCACGACCCCAGAGGACCTAGGCTGTCGAGACGCAGAAGACAAGCATTCCATGACCCATCAAGAGTTCCACGAGTACTGCCCGCAACCCAAATGGATCCGCCAGGTCCAACTGTGACGTGTGAGGGATCATCTTCGAAGGTTGTTCCCCAAGCACCTTGGTCGATGAATCCGCCATTGGGGGTGTAATGAGTGAGCAGCATGCTTTCATCCAATTGCGTAAAGGCATCCGTTTGAGACAGTTTCAGCATCCCATCGTTGGTCCAGATGAGATCTCGGCCAGGTCGTTGACCGCTTTGGGGACCTTCGATGATGCCGTTGAGTTCACCGGTCGTTGGGTTCAATGCCAAAATGTTATGCAGCAATGACCCGGTGCTGTCTGCTTGTGGATGATAGCTCTGAAGCACACTCAAATAATCTTGTTGGACAGCCACAGCATCGGCTTCGCTCCACTCGCCGACGGTTGAGTCGGGCTGAACAATTTCAAAGGCCAGTTGCCCCAAAGGATACATCCCCCAAATTGCTGTTTGAGTGGTGTTCGGTGCAGTTCGAGATCCGACGGCGATGAGGATGTTGTTCGTCACCAAAGCATCCGTGACTTCATCTGATGTCCCTGGCAGCCCCCCCCAAGTTCTGATGTCTCCTGTTGCAACATTCACAGCAGCAGGTTGGCTGCCATTGCCACCGACGACCCAATTTTCTCCAAGCCAATTCACGCGAATGACAGGCCTGAAATTGAGAGGGGATGCAAGCGTGGCTTTCCCGTGCCAAACACCCGTTGAATCGACGGTGTGAATGTGCGTTTCATATCCAATGTCAGGGGTCAAATCACGGGTAAGAACGTTGACCATTCCCGGCGTTTCAACCCAAGCGTCGACAACCTCTTGAAGCAACCCATCGAAGGGCAGCAGAATGGACCAATCGACATTCAAATTTGAGTCATAATGGACGAGGTATCCCCTCAGGATGTTGCTTTCGTCAAGTCTGCTGTTGGCGACGAGAAAAGCTCCTGTTTGGTGGGGAAAGACAAACTTCCCAAACTCCATTCCAGGCCCCCCGACCGCTCGAAACTGTGAGACTTGGGTGAATGCAGGAGCTGCCCAAATCAGGGCCGCGAAACACCAAATCACGCGGGAAGTGCATGGAATAAACTTCACACCATTGAATCGAAACTTCATCATGTTTGCGTGGTGTTTTGACTTGAGTTTGGTTGACTCGTTTTTCGGGTTTTGATCAGGTAAATCGGTCTTTCTTGAATTTCCTCAATTCCTCTCCCGATGTACATCGACAGGACGCCAAGGACAAAGAACAAAAGGGTAAAACTGAGACTCAAGAACACCACAATCGTCGTGTAACCTTCGGGCGGAGTTTCTCCGAAAAAGTAAATCCAAAGGGAGTACCCTGCAATGCCCAGCGTCGCCACAAAAAACAACATTGACATTGCCATTGCGAGATAAAGGGGTTTCCGAGAGAATGAAAAAATGGCAATGGTGGCAAGATTGAATAACCCTGACCACCGGTATTTGCTTTCGCCCGCAGCACGTGCCGCGGCATGGTAGGAAAGGGCAGTTTTGTCAAATCCCAAAGTCTGTACATACCCCCGAAGAAAGCGATTTCTTTCTCGAAAGTTGGTGCGTAAGATGTTGGCCACCCTCGCTGAAATCAAAAAGAAATCAGAGGCGTTTTGCTCGAATGTGAAGTCTGAGAGCCCATTCAACAAACGATAAAACCAGGCGCTGGCGCGTTGTGCGCTTCTTTTGTCGGCTCGGGATTCACGAATCATCGTGACAATGTCATTGCCGTCTTGAAAGGCTTGAATCATGTCAGGCACACAACTCGGGGGATGCTGCAGGTCGGAATCCAAACAAACCATGACGTCACCAGTGGCGTGGTCTATCCCAGCAATCATCGCAGCTTCGTGACCAAAGTTTCTACTGAATTCGATGGACTGGTGAGAAATCTGCCCATGTTCATCTGTGGTCTCGACAATGCTCTGGATAAATGCTTCGCTTTCATCAGTGCTTCCATCGTTCACCCAAATGACTTCGAGTAGAGTCCCCTGCATGGATGCTGCCGTCTGCTGGACTTCATTCCAGAACAGGGGAAGGACATCTTCTTCGTTGAACACTGAAACAATCAGACTCACCTTCATGGAGACAAAGGTAGAAGGTGGCTGCACGCAACGTGGTTGTTCACAGAGTAAAGTCCTGAAGGCAAAGTGTCGACGACGTTGACAGTTGTGGGACGCAGCAAAAGATGTCGAATTGTCACGTTTTCTAATTCCTTCTTGGGTCGGCGGATGACGAATCGGTGGGCGGAAGTGCTGTCTCTGGGGGTAAAGTGGGCAGAGAAACGGATGCTGTCCCCTGAAAAGTGGCAACTCCTGTTTAAGGTGTTGAAAGATTGCCAGCTTTTCTCTTCGGGAGTCACAACGGCCACAAAAAAGGCTTCCTCTGGTCTGTTTGCCTGATTTTGGGTGAACCAAAAGGAACATTCCAATTCTTGGTTCAACACCAAATCGCCCGGTCCAAATTCCCATAGGACAGTGTACTCCTGCATTTCTT
Source organism: Flavobacteriales bacterium UBA1112 (assembly GCA_002313415.1). Taxonomy (GTDB): domain Bacteria; phylum Bacteroidota; class Bacteroidia; order Flavobacteriales_D; family Sanyastnellaceae; genus UBA11663. Next base: position 8,949 of record DCBH01000039.1, on the reverse strand, counting down.
CACCTTCGATTTCGTCGGAGAGCTTTTGAAAGACACCAGGCTCAGAAGGTCCTACGCTTGGTTTGTCTCTCTCCAAAAGAGGTTGGTTGGCCAACGCAGAGGGGTCTAGGATTCCCCACCACCAATCGAAAAGTTGCCGCCTTTCTGTGCATTGGTCCCAAAGCCAAGCTTCACCTTCGCCCAGCGTTTCCGGTCGGCAAACCACGAGAAGACGACCACCTTCGGTCAAGTCTTGAATTCCGTGTTTCGTGTAGGGGAAGGGTGAGCGCAAGGTCAGTTGTTGGACTGTTTCCGAAATCGATGTTCGGCTCATGACGGAGGCCAAAGTGGGCAGCCCCAAATGAAACGACGCGGTCAGTGTCGTCGCAACCAAATGTTCGTCAGCTGGCGTATCCCACATTTCGGAACCTTTGTGGAAATAGGGCAACGGCAAGATGGCATTGCATCCTTGGTTTTCTGCCAACAGGGCCAGAGTTTGATGCGCCTTCGCATGCTCTTTTGCAAATGTGTTGGTTTGGCCTCTTGCATAGGAGCTGAGCTGTTTGTGCCAATGCGTGGATTCAGCCAACCCCAAAATGACAAGCATCGCGAAGCACACTCGCCTCCATGGCACCGATCGGGATTGATGCCAACCCCAAGCCAATAAACTCAGGCTCATCACATACGTCCATGGCCAAGCGAAGCGCCCGAGCACACGGAAATTCTTTAAGGGAGTGACCCACTCGACAACCACAGGCAAGGCCTTGAAAA
>DCBH01000039.1:0-7805 GCA_002313415.1 Flavobacteriales bacterium UBA1112 | reverse complement strand
CGACTCCAATTTCGATGACGGAGTTTCGAGTAGGCCCAAACAAAAACCAAAACAGCTGGCGCAAATCCGACATATGCCTGCACTTCCCACGGCACATTTCCCATATTCAAGGTGTCTTGGAGCCAAGGGGCCAAGGGGCCGTGATGAGGCACAAGCCACGCCTTTAAACTGCTGTGGTTGACCCAGAACCCAGCGGGGTCGGTAGGCCGATGAACATGGCTGTCCATCGCAAAGATCAGGCCTTGAAAGAGAGTGACTGGTGCGATTGCTCCTAGGATAACACCCGATGTTTTCCTGATCAATGCTGGGGTTGAAGTTTGCCCAACGATTACGAATAGACTTGTGCCTAAGGCCAGTCCGGAGGACATGAGGCCGAGGTAGGGATGAAAAAAGTAAAGGACGAGTGAAAACGCACTGTAAGCGATACTCCACACATCCTGACGAGGGCTTTGTAGGGTGCGGAGCAAGAGCCACACCATCAAGGGGATCGCCCACAAATGGGACAGAGAAAAGTGGCCGCCAAGCCGATCCCATTGGGGCATGGAAACACAGATGGCTAAGGCAAGGAATGCAGCGGGGGTTGACTCAACGCGAAGGCGCTTCAGGGTACTCCAAGTGAACCAAACCGCTGGAAGGAGTGACAGCAGGATGAGCACATTCAGGAGGCCTACAGCGTCTGCACCTTGGACTTCAATCGCCCGAAAACACCACGCCAAAAAAGGATGTCCGTCTGTGTATATCGTTAAATCTCCAAAAGGATGGTTCATGCCTTCGAACGTCGTCCATGACTTGTTGTGATCGAGATACCAAGACAGCGCATAATAGTTCTTGATGCCATCGACGCCGCCATAGTTGAGCATTCGTTCTTTTGCGTTTGCCAGCCAATCTCCCCAGAATGCAATCAGCCACAATCCCGACAGAATCAATGGGATGCCATGCGTCCAAGGGCCATGCTTTGAAAAAAAATGTTGCACGAAATGCAAGAGGGTGTTAAGGTGTTTTCACGACTCGAACGGTTTCGACTCTGCCGTCCGGGTCAGAGGTTTGAACGACATATGCCCCTTCGGAGATTCCTGTCATGTCGATTTTGAACCATGGCGATGCATTGCCCGACAAAATGACGGTGCCTCTCATGTCTAGCACCGTCCACAAACCACCGGCAGACGACATTCCCGCAACCCACAGTTCGTCTTTGAAAGGATTGGGGTAAACATGAAGGGTGCCCTCGTGTGTTTGGGAGTGCGGGTCATGAAGACTCACATTAGAAATCCATCCAATTGAAGTCATTACTGCTTGCGAGGCGGTGACCTTTCCATGTCCCCAGACGTCATTTCCTTGAGCAGGTATTGATCCTGTGTCGTCGTCTTCACGAGCCGTCCACTCCAAAATGGTTTTTACATCTTCAGGTGTCAGGCTGGGATTGGCTTCGAGCATCAGGGCGACGACACCTGTCGTGGCAGGGCTGCTCATGCTGGTTCCAGATAACTTCCCGAAATCGTAGGGCTGTCCATTCCATTCCACTGTATTGGTTGTGCTGTAGGATCCGTCTCGAAATGAACTTAGGGCGGATTCTACATTTACACCTGGGGCGGAAACGTTGGGTTTCAATCGCTCGTCCAGTGTTGGACCGTAGCTGGAGAAATAGGCAAGGCTACCGCCGACCTCAGTCCCTTGTGAATTTTGGTGTTCTGAGCTGTAAGCGCCCACGGCAATGACGCTGAGACCACTTGCAGGCTGTTGCACCCCGTAAAGGGGATTTCCCGCAAGCCAGGAGGATTGGGCAGCTTGAAAGTTTTGGCCCCAATTGCCAACATCATTTGAAAGGTGGGTGTGGTTCCATGCATGAACGCGGCCACTCTCTGCAGTGACTTGAAGCACCACTGCAAGGTTCGATGTGCCTTTGTGGATGCGAATTTGGAGGAATGGGCGGTCATTGTTGGGGTGAGAGGATTCCATGGCGACGTCGTAGATGAGGGTGTCGCCATTGGCGACATGGATGGTGTCCAAAACGAGTGGCCCTTGAGCTGTGTGGTACATCGGGCTCTCACTCACCACGGAACTTACGCCCTGAGTTAGTGCGAATCCAGCCTCAAACGACTCTCCAGTCTCCCCCCACAAGGTGAGATTTTGCCCCCATGCATTGGGATTGGCAGACAAAGGGTAAAACTGAACCCGCGACCGAATGGTGTCCCCTGGGCCGGAGAAAGAGTGATCAATGTGAAAGTTGCTGTCTCCGTTGTTTCCGTTGGAACTTACAAATACCACACCACTGGTGGACAAGTCATCGATGAATTGGCTGCTTAAACCTGTGCCATCGGGAGTCCCCCATTGAGGCAGCCCCCAGCTGTTGTTGATTACCAAACGCTTGCCATCGGCTTCCGCGACGCCTGCCATCCATTCGAATGCGTCTAGAGCGGCTGCCTCATCAACCATCAGAGTGGCAAAGAGCAACTCTGAGGCCGGCGCCATACCTGTCAACCCCACTCCAGCTCCGCCGCCTGCGGCGATGCCCGCCACATGTGTGCCGTGTGTGGAGTAGCTGTAGACATTGGCGGTGTCACTGCCCATGCTTTGAATTGTCACAGGGGTGTAGGCCGCTGTCCCATATCCGTAGCCTTCAGGTGAAGGGCCTGCTTGGCGATATTGATCCCACACCGCTCGGATGCGCGATGAGGTCATGGTGGTGTCGTAGAACATGGGGTGGGTGTAATCAAAGCCCCAATCAAGAACACCAATCAATACCCCTTCGCCATGATAGGGATGAGGCAAATCGAGACCTGCATGAACGCTGTCGACGCGTGTGCCATAGCGCGCCTTGTTGACGTCTGGGACAGCTCGAGAAGCCAATTCGATGATTGTCATTGGCAGTTCTTCGAGGACATCTAAGTTGTAAGCGTCAATTCGGAAGGAGACAATGCCAGCACGACATGCCCCAGCATCGACGGACGGGTGTTCTTCCGCCCAGCTTCTCCATTGCACCGTAGAGATGTCCTCATGCAATCGGCCAAGAAATCCTACGGTAGCACGACCGTGGACCAACGCGACAGGGTGCCCTTTGGCGACCTCACAGAGGGTTTTGTCCTCTTGATAAAGTTCGGCAAGTTTGGTGAGCTCATGCACAGCCAGACGGTCAGGCGAAGGCATTTGGGCTTGCAACGCACAACTTTGGCAAATCAAAAAAAGGCAAATCAGAATACGTGGCATGGAGCCACGAAAATACCTCCAATTACAACAGATAATTCATACTCGAGAACTCAGAATGTCCGCCGGCAACAATGCCTTCTACCAAATCCTTTTGGGATGCGTTGCATGCCACAAGTGTTCGGATGCTGAATGAGCGGAGGGCTGCCTTGACACTCAACGTACTCACAGCGCTGTCTTTTCTGCCGGTAAAGGGGAGGGTGTCTGGTCCACGTTGGCAGGTGGCGTTCAGATTGACACGGCACACTTGATTGACAAGCTGGTCCACGGCCTTGCCTGCTGTTTCATGACTGGTTGTGAAAATGCTGACTTGTTGCCCGTAATCACTTTCTGCAATGTCTTTGAGGACGTCGTGAAAATCGTCAAATTCCAAAACTGGACACACGGGACCGAATTGTTCCTCCTTGAAAATGGCGGTGTCTCTGTCAACGGGATATAAAATGGCTGGAAAAATCATATTGCCTTCGACTGTGCCTCCCCGTCCATTGACGATTGATGCCCCTTTGTTCACAGCTTCTTCGATGTAAGCTTGCATCGCCTCCACTTTTCCCATTTCCGGAAGGGGTGTGATGTCTGCATCCACAAGAGGGCTGCCCATCACCAATTCGTCCGTGGCTTTGGCGAATTCTTCAAGGAACGACTCTCGTATATCCTTGTGTACGTAAATCACTTTCAGAGCGGTACAACGTTGTCCATTGAAACTCCAGGCACCCTTGACACACTCTTGAACAGCCAGTTTCAAGTCTGCATCGGGGAAAACCACAGCCGGATTTTTTGCCTCAAGGCCCAAAACTTGGCGGACCCTGTTGGGTTTGGGATGCTGCGAAATCAGAGCGTTGCTGCTCTTGCTGTTGCCGATCAAAGCCAAGACGTCTACACGTCCTGATTGCATGATTGGGCTGGCCAAAGTTCGGCCTCGACCAAACACAATGTTGACCACCCCCGGAGGAAAGCTTTCCGCGAAAGCCTCGAGCAGGGGGACCATCAAGAGAACACCATATTTGGCTGGCTTGAATACGCAGGTGTTGCCCATCAAAATCGCAGGTAAAAGCACACAAAAGGTTTCGTTCAGTGGATAGTTAAATGGACCCAGGCATAAAACCACACCAAGTGGCCCGCGTCGAATTTGAGCCAAAACACCAGAGACTGAATTGATGTGACTTCCTTCGCGATGCAAATTTTTGTATTCCTCAATCGTGTCTTTGAGGTAAACAATGGTGCGATCAAATTCCTTTTCTGCATCACTGCGCTTTTTTCCAATCTCCCACATGAGAAGCTCAGCGACTTGGTCCCGCTTCGGTTCAATCAGTGTGATGAATTTCTCCATCGCTTCAATGCGGTCTGAAGCCGAAGATGACGGCCACATTCCACGTCCATGATCGTATGCGTTGCAGGCAGCTTCGAGCGCTCTAAGACCCTCCTCCGCAGGCAAATCTGGAACAGACCCCAGCAAGGTTCTCTCCGAACCATGTTCCAACTCTGAGATGATGGGACTGCGTACCTCGCTTGATGGACCAGTCCATGATTCGAGACGTCCGTTCACCAAGAAACGAGTTCCATGCAACACTGATGGGACGTTGAAAGGGGCAGGGGGCAAATGAGTCATATGCAGACAACCAACATTTTGCATTCAATGTTCGAGAAAGCAAGTGCTTGAAATGCACTTTTTTCTGTGCTCATCTTCGAATGTTGGCATTTCGTACCTTTTTCACCACAATTCGCAGGATTCTTTCAGAAGCGTAAACTCTGTCATGATGAGCCGTGGGTTTTGAGAATTTTGATGTGAGATTGAGATGTCACATTCGAGGAAATCAAGGACGAATTGTTTCCGGGTTGGAGAGTTGGAAAATGACACAAAAGGCGTGACCACTTCAAGTGGAAATGCATCTGGATACAAGTCATGTCGACGACCCAAATCAATTTGGCTCACTCGACGTGCATTTCAAGAAGTGTCCGGGGGGTCTCTTTACGACTCATTCAACGACTCGCTTGTGACATCAGGAGAGGGCGATATCAAGACACCTGTTTCACGCGAGTTCAGCCCTCTTTCGAGGATCAACATCCCTACGGCTAGAAACACTGCTGTGGCTTCGTAAGCAAGAGCGTGCCAAGGTTCAATCCCCAGCGCCCTTCGCAAGAGAATGGTGGCTACAATGAAGCCTGAGTTGCGGAGCACCATGCCGAAGTCATCGAGGTACCTAAAGGACACAACCAGAAGCAACACATCGACCAAGATGAGGGCGGTGAAAAATTCGTTGTAAAACACGTCATTCAAGTCGCTGTGAAGGTGATTTGGTGTGGTGACAATTTCCCACAACCAGCCGCCCAAGGAATAAAAACTGAGGACGACAAAGAAAACAGCCAACAGCCCTGCCAGGGCAGTTTTGAAGCGGACAAATTGCTTAAGCTCGGACTCCTCAATTCTTGCGTCGCGTCGAGGGAGCAGGTGGTAGAATAGGACAAGCATTCCTCCGAGAACCAAAGCCGACAACATGTGCGGAAAGAAAGAGGCTTCCCAAGGCCATGATGAGGTGTTGTCCAAATCCTTGAATACCGAACGGATTTCTATGAGCGCAACAATTTCCACTTGTTTTCCAAGCGAACGGGCGAAGGAGGTTGGGAGGTAATACACGAGAAGGTAGACTTCCGCGATCAAAATGACAGAGAAGGGGGTGTAGAGGGTCTGGAGTGGATGGGAAAACAGGGAGTCGGGCAACCCCATTCCCCAAATGGCGTGAATGCCGTAGAGTGCGAGATGCAATCCAAATAACACAAGCGCCGTCGTCACGAGGACTGCTTCAACCCGCCGGCGCACGTCTGGGTTGAGCGTTCGTTGAGCGAGTTTGAATAAGAGGGTCTGAAGCATGCTCGTATAACCCGTTGACAATCAAATTGTTTTTCACAGCTACAAGGACAAGGCTCTGGAGAACTTGTTTCGACGGTCAACCCTCGATTTTATGCCATTCATAGCTTTATGAAAACATTTTAAATCTCTTTTCAATGAACGTCCTTGCCATCATCGCGGGCATTCCCGTGCTCGTAGCCATTTATGGTGTCATCCGCCGCCAAAGGTTTTTCTTTTTGTTGGGCTATCTCCTTTATGCCCTCATTGTTGTTCCAAATGAACTCGGCGAGTACCTGGCCACGGGCTCGATGGAGCGGCTGGCAGTGGCAGTGATTTGGATTCTCCAAGGCGTATTGGCCTTTCCCAACAAATTGAATTACGACGGTTCAAAGGTGTTTAAATCGTTCGGCATCAAAACGTTTTTGTGCTTGGCTGCAATCAATATTTTCGGAGTTGTCTTGACACGAGTCATGCCAACACCTCCAGATTTTACGGATGGCTTACGTACGATGATTGGTGTTTTTCATGGCGTGTTGGCGGCGTTACCTTTTGTGGGGATTTACCTGATGACCACCAATAAAATTCCGGTAGGGACCAACCATTAAGGTTTCAAATCGTCTTTTTTTAAGAGGCCACAAAAATGGCCGGGAGAGTCAACTCAGTCAGCGTGCTGCGCTGCGATGGCATCTACTCGTGGGTTCATGACCGCAAAGTAGAGAGGTGGAATGAGGCTTAGAAGCATCATTCCTGGATATCCCGTGGGCAGCTGGGGTGCCTCCTGAATGGAATTCAGTGTTTGGTATGGCTTCGCCGGCTGATGATGGTGGTCCGAGTGACGGGTCAATTCAAAGAGAATCAGGCGGCCCAGAGGATGATCGCTGTTCCAGCTGTGGTGAGGCATCACGCGTTCATATCTGTGCTCATTGATACGCTTGCGCTCCAAGCCGTAGTGTTCGACGTAGTTGACCACCTCAAGCAGAAAACCACCGAATAACCCAGCAATAAGCCAAGCCACACCAACCTGCCATCCCAAAACTATCCAGACAGTTGCAAGCAGACCCCATTGCAGGGCTTGAAGCCGGAGAAACAAGTTGGAGGTATGCCAAGGAGATCGGCCTCGTCGCCGCATGTTTTTGGCTTCAATTTCCCATGCTGAATACCAAGCAAGAAAAACCGCTCGACACCAAAATACTTGGAGCCATTCGTTCCTGCGCGCTGTCCCAGGGTCTTCTTCGGTGGCTACATTCCGATGATGTCCCTGATTGTGTTCGATAAAGAAATGTGTGTACAGCGACGTCGTCAGCAAGGCTTGCGCCATGAGTTGGTTGTGCTTCTCTCTGCGGTGACCCAATTCGTGAGCTACGTTGATGCCTAGGATGCTGCACGACAAGCCCATGGCGAGAACAAATCCCCACCACTCAAATGACCACATGTCTCGTGCGCCGGTGGATAAGTCGAACAAAAACCAAACGAGCAAGGCATATTGAACCAAAACCATGGACCACAACATCCAATCATAGCCCTTGTCCTCTTTGACCACTTCAACTTCTGCTGCCGTCAAATTCGTGCGGGAGGAGGGCAAAAAAAGTTCGAGCGTGGGTAGAATCACGAATCCATAAAAAATGGCCAACCATGTGCCGTATCCTTCGCTCAAGAAGGAAATGGCGGTTGCTGCAGGGATGGTAAATCCAGCGACATATTTCAACCAACGCCAGGTCATGGGATAAAATTAATACAGAATGTTGAGGATGTGTTCACG
>DCBH01000051.1 GCA_002313415.1 Flavobacteriales bacterium UBA1112 | reverse complement strand
CGTTCAGGGATGCCGCACAGACCAAATCCGCCAAGCATCAGTGTCATGTCGTTGCTCACACCTTCAAGTGCTGCTTCAGGTCCAGAAACCACTTTTGAAATCGCCATGTCCGAATGTCGTTAAATCAGAAATGAATCAATTGAACAAGTCGCTGTCGTCCAATGGGTCAAAGGTAGGCCCGCGCAGTTCCACAATTTCTTTGCACGTCAGCGTATCTCCTCCAATGCTTTCGGGCCGCAAAAAATCTTCTTGGCTGATTGACAAACTTTCGTCGGAGTAAACGTCCTTCATGAAATAGCCATAAATGGGCAGTCCTGTGTTGGCTCCTTGTCCCAATCGAGTGGACGAAAAACGAACTGTCGGATCTTGAGCACCAACCCATACTCCCGTCACCAAGTCAGGCGTCAAGCCCATAAACCAACCATCGGTGTTGTTCTGTGTCGTGCCCGTTTTCCCTGCCATTGGAACCCGAATGCCATCGTAATCGCGGGCTTCTGAGTCATAGCGAATTCGTATTCCCGTTCCCATTTTCTTGCCCTTTTCCTCATTCCAAGCTCCGTTCACAACGCCCTTCATCATTTGAACGACTCGATAAGCAGTGCGTTCATCAAGACCTTGTCGAATCTCCTGAGCGGGCTCATAAATCGAATTTCCAAACCGGTCTTCGATGCGTGCGATGAACGTCGGCTGTACATAGACACCTTGATTCACAAATGAAGCGTTTGCGCTGACCAATTCTCGAAGTGTCAATTGCGCGACACCAAGCGCGATGGACGGCACGTTGGGGATGTCACTCTCAATGCCCAAAGCGTGTGCCAAGTCAATGACTCTCCTTGTTCCGTAATCCTTGATGAGCTTCGCTGTGACCGTATTCATTGAATTGGCCAACGCATACTCAAGCGTGACCATTTCCCCGTAGTCTTCGTCTGAATTGTCCGGACACCAACGCGGCGGATCACTCCCCCTCGGAAGGTCAATGCACGTCTTTTGGTTGGGGAACTCATCGCAAGGCTCCGCCCCCAATCGCATGGCTGTGGCGTACACAAAAGGCTTGAATGTCGAGCCCACTTGGCGACGACTTTGACCCACGTTGTCGTACTTGAAATGTTTGAAATCAATGCCGCCCACCCAAGCCTTGATGTGGCCTGTGGCTGGCTCCACAGATACGAGGCCTGCGTGCAGAATCGCTTTGCGATGCAAAATGCTGTCAAGAGGAGACAATACAGTATCCACAGTGCCTTGGTGCGTGAATACTTTCATCTCAACAGGCTTGCGGAACAACTCGCGCATCTCCTCGTCGGTGCGAGCCGCCCATGTGTAACCACGGCCGCCATTCCCACTGTTGCATTCGTAGGCCTTGCGGCCATCTGGCAAGGTTGTGGCCGAGATGTAGTAGGAGGGCCGGTTGCATGAAGGACACAACTTTCCGACTCCCTTTTTGTAGCGGTCGGAGTCACGCATGGCCACGTCTATGATCGCCTGTCGCACCTCGGGGTCAATGTCCTCGAAGAAAGGCGCGACCTCCTCTGGTCGGTCTTTGAGATCTCGGTTGAAGCTCGCCTGCAATTCTCCCGCCAAATGTCTGTTTACCGCTTTTTCCGCATAGCTCTGCATGCGGCTGTCAATCGTAGTGACGACCCGAAGTCCATCGCGATAAATGTCGTACGCCGAGCCGTCTGCCTTCGCCAAAAGGTAATTGCCGTCATCGTCTTTTTCTGCCAGCATTGTTTTGAGCTCTGCGCGAAGTGTTTCCCGGAAATAAGGCGCTGCTCCCTCGTCATGGCTCACGCGCTGAAACTGCAATCCCAAAGGTTGGGCCTGAAGGGAATCCGACTGTTCGAGATCTAAATGCCCGTATTTGACCATTTGTGACAACACCACGTTTCTGCGACCTAGAACCAACTCAGGGCGCCGAAGCGGGTTGTACAAAGCGCTGTTCTTGAGCATCCCCACAAGCATGGCCGACTCCTGCACGTTCAATTCCGTTGCCGATTTGTTGAAATACACATTTGCCGCACTTTCAATGCCGACGGCTTGATTGATGAAATCGTAGCGGTTGACATAGAGCGCGATGATTTCTTGCTTGGTGTAATGCCGCTCCAAACGCGATGCAAGAATCCACTCCTTCGGCTTTTGTAGCAAGGCACGCTCAAAGAAACTTGTCGTCTCGTACTTGTCTGTGAAGAGAAGCTTTGCAAGTTGCTGAGTGACTGTCGATCCTCCTCCTCGCTTTCCCATGTAGGCAATGGCGCGGGCCAGGCCGATGAAGTCAATGCCCGAATGCTCAAAAAAGCGCGCATCTTCAGTGCTGATCAAAGCATCGACCAAATGAGGCGGCAAAGTCTCAAAGCGAGCATCGGATCGATTCTCAGTGTAGTAACTCCCCAACACCTTTCCATCGAGAGAATACACCCTCGTGGCAAAGTCTGTTTTGGGATTTGCCAAGGCCTCGGTCGCCGGCAAATCACCGAGCCAGGCCAACGCCACCAAACCCGCCAAACCGATCAATGGGCCCAAACCCACCAACCACAACAGCAACTTCCAAGGAATGCGCTTCATGCTTCGAAGATGCAACGATGTCACCATCCGAATGCGCCACTTTGAATTCGTTGTGAGCACTTGTGCGTGAATTCCTCACAGGCGCCGGAGCGAGGTGTACATTTGCGCCATGGTTGCCCTGATCAAAGCCACCCAGCTTCTTTTAAGCTTGTCCATTCTTGTGGTGCTTCACGAATTCGGCCATTATTGGGCCGCCCGCGCATTCAAAACCCGCGTCGAGAAATTTTATCTCTTCATGAATCCTGGATTCTCTCTGTTTAAAAGGCAAATCGGGGAGACGGAGTGGGGCATTGGATGGCTGCCCTTGGGAGGCTATGTCAAAATTTCAGGCATGATTGATGAGAGCATGGATACGGAACAAATGAGCCAACCTGCGCAACCTTGGGAATTTCGGTCCAAACCTGCCTGGCAACGGCTCATCATCATGCTCGGAGGCATCATCGTCAACCTCATCCTCGGTTTTGTCATCTATTCTGGAGTGCTCTTTGTTTGGGGTGAAACCAAGCTCGCGAACGAACACCCCGTCAATGTTGACCCCAAACTGGAGGCTCTTGGATTTCAAGACGGTGATCGCATCCTTGGTTACAACGGTGAAACGCTCTTGTACTTTAGCGACCTCCGCATCGAGGGGTTCAACAAACGCGTGACCCAGGTTGACCTCCTGCGAGACGGCAAAATGGTGTCCCTGGAGTTGAAAAAAGAGCTCGGCCAAACCCTCATTGACGAAGGCATACAGCGCCCCTTTTCTCTTCTTTATCCTTGTGAAATTGCGGCCGTCGACTCCGCAAGTCGCGCGGGTTTCGCGGGACTTGAAGTCGGTGACCGCATCCTCGCGGTGGGCGACATGAGTTTGCCCTACTTCGAAACCGTTCGCGAAGCCATTCAATCTCACCCTGAGACCCCGGTGCGTTTGACGCTCAATCGCGCAGGTCAAACCTTGCAGCTCGACGCGGTCCCTGACAGCACGGGCAGCTTAGGGTTTTTCGTCCACCCCGCATCCCACTACGCTGAGATGTTCCCTTCGACTCACCTTCAATACGGACTTGTGCATTGCATTGGCGCCGGATTCACCACCGCCAAAGAAACGCTGCAAGGCTATGTGAGATCTTTGAGGTTCTTGTTCACCAAGAGTGGTGCCTCACAGGTGGGCAGCTTGGTGACCTTTGGCAGCATTTTTGACGGTGGGTGGAATTGGGAAGTTTTCTGGCGCAACACGGCATTTTTCTCCCTTATTCTCGCCTTCATGAATTTGCTGCCTATACCTGCACTGGATGGAGGACACGTCATGTTCACCTTGTACGAGATGATTGCAGGAAAACCCGCGCCAGAAAAAGTATTGGAGCGGGCACAAGTCATCGGGATTGTTCTTTTGCTGTCCCTGATGGTTTTTGCCCTTGGAAACGATTTCTTCCGTTTGTTTACTGGTGGATTTGGGTGATTTTGCCAGTATGATTCTAACCTCCACCTTCGCTTCCGGCCTTGAATTGTCCGCGCAGGACATCAATGCCTACGGCCTGGTCATCGGCGGAAGTGCTGTCATCATCCTGTCATATTTCGCCAATCTACTCGCCCGAAGAACCAACATCCCCAGTGTTCTTGTGCTCATTGCAATGGGCATCGCCATTCGTCAGGGGTTCCAAGCTGTGGGACTCAACGCCATTCCATTCGAAGGATTGGTGCTTGAGTTGCTGGGTACCGTGGGGCTCATCTTCATCGTGCTTGAAGCCGCATTGGAACTGGAACTTCGCCGAGACAAGCTGACGCTCATTCTTAGAAGTGCCACTTTGGCCTTGGTTGCGCTTGTCATGAGCACCGGAGCCATTGCAGCCTTTCTTCATTTCACCATGGCCATGCCGTGGTTCAATGCCCTTGTCTACGGAATCCCTTTGTCGATCATGAGCAGCGCCATCATCATCCCAAGTGTCGGTGGGTTGTCTCCTGCTTCGAGGGAATTCATGGTCTACGAGAGCACCTTCTCTGACATTTTTGGGATCATGGCCTTTTACCTGCTTTTGGGCAATCAGGACGCAGTGTCTGGGGCCGAAGTGGCAAAAAGTGTCGTGGGGAATCTTCTGGGAACACTACTCATCTCTGTCGTTGTGGCTTATTTGATGGTTTATGTGCTGCAAAAAATCGAAAGCGGCGTCCGCCTCTTTCTGAGCATCGCTGTTTTGCTTCTCATCTACGCCATTCAAAAATTGTTTCACCTAAGCCCACTGATCCTGATTTTGATTTTTGGATTGATGCTGAACAACCACAAGTTGTTCTTCCCTGATTGGCTGGGCATCACCAACGGCTGGCCCGGAAAACTGCTGAAGGACGATCGCATGAAAGCCTTGCACCACGACTTTCATGTGCTGACTCTGGAAAGTGCTTTTGTGATTCGCACCTTCTTTTTTGTGCTGTTTGGAATGACCGTCAGTCTCAGTGTTTTTCTCAATCTCGAGGTTTTGCTTCAGGGTCTCATCATCAGCGTTCTGTTGTACGTCGTAAGACTTCTTCTTTTGTGGTTCATGAAACAAGAGCCGCTCTCTCCGCTTCTGTACATCGCGCCAAGAGGCTTAATCACTGTCTTGCTCTTTTTTGCCCTCGAATCTCAATACTCTAACCTGGTGCAAACAGGTTTCGATCAGGGAATCTTACTTGTTGTCATCCTCACCACCTCTCTCGTCATGACTGCTGCCCTGATCTCCAAAGGAAGCGGACTTCAGCCCGTGCCAGAACACGACCTCGAAAGTTTGCCTGAGGCACCGCGTGCGACAAACATGGCATTGGGAACGCGAAAAGAGAGCGCGCCAATTCCAGACATCAATTCCGAAGAAATGCCCGCCCCGGAAGCCGACGAATCCACCCCAACATCTCCAGGGTAAAAAGCTGCCGTTCGAGGTCCTTGACACGACTTGAGAACAATGTGCTCAGCTCCGTCCAAGTAACCGGTTTCTTGTTGTCCAAAACCGCCCATACCTCTTGGCATCCCGCTGGGAAACCAACTGCGACTTTTCCTTTTTTCAAAAGGGATTTTCGCGAGCTGACGTCCTTCGACAGGACGCGCCAGAGTTCGTTCACGTCAGAAACAGGATGCGCAATTTCATCTGCGACCAAAGCACGGTTGCCTTCCCAGCCTTTTCCCAAACCCCTTTGCCACAAGGCAAAAACCTCTCGGTTTTGATGAAAAGCACACTGCGCCGAAATCAAAGATCCACCCCGAGCCGGACTCTGAATGACCACCGTGGTTGGCGAAAGCCCCGTCAAAATGCGGTTTCGGGAAGCAAACATCCAACGCTGCACTTCAATGCCCGGGGGCTGCTCAGATACGAGCAGTCCTCCTCGCTGCAAAATTTCATCAGCCACCCCCACATGCATGCGAGGGTGAATCGCATCTAAGGCACAGGGCAGAACAGCAACTTGAGCCCCTCCGTTCATCCCATTTAAAGCTCCTTGATGTGCCCTTCCGTCAATGCCTCGTGCCAACCCGCTGACCAACCTGCCCCCTGCCTCCGTCCATTCACGACCTGCTTGTTCAGCCCAATCCGCAGCTCTAGGAGAACATGCGCGTGTGCCCACCACAGACAAGGACCGTCCCCATGCATCTGGTCTCGGCCACGAACCTTTCGCGTACAATACGGGGGGCGCATCTGCAATGTGTGCAAGGAGCTCAGGGTATCGCGAATCATGAAATGTGACCACATCGGCACCCAAAGACCGAATCACTTCGTGCTGTCGTTTGGCCTCATCCAAAGCACGCTTGGCCTGCGAGGTTCGTTGCGCTGCCCAATGCTCCCACGCGGCCATCGCACTGCCCGCTTGTGACACCTCATGGCGAATCCACCTTGCGCCTCGTCCCGGGCGCGCAAGCATCGCCATCCATGCCAAAATCGAATCCATCACATGCAAGCTGCTTCGCCACAAGAATGGATGGACATCCTGTTCACAGCCGAGAGCGTTTGTTATACACACGTTTCGGAAATCGCGCGAATATGTTGTTATTTCGGCGCATGCGATTTTTTCCTTTCGCCATCATGCTCACCCTGGGAGGACTTTTGGGCGCCTGTTCATCCCTGTGGGCTCAAACCGTTCAAGGCCGAGTGTTTGACAAAGCAAATCAGCCCCTTGTTGGCGCTTATCTCACCAATGGCGAAACAACTGTAGCCAGCGACCTCGATGGCTCATATCTCCTCCGGCTCTCACCCGGCCAGCATTCCATCACATGTTCATTCATTGGGATGTCTGAGCAAAAATTCCAAGTCGACCTCGTTGCAGGACAAACCGCCACATGGAATCCCGTCATGCAGTCTGCTGCTGAGGCTCTTGGGCTCGTGGTGGTCTCCGCCGGGCGTTTTGAGCAAGACGCCTCCGAAGTAACGGTCTCTCTCGAAGTGTTGCAACCTGCATTGGTAGAAAACAAGGCCACCACAAGTCTGGAAACAGCCATTGAACAAACCCCGGGTGTAAGCCTTGTTGATGGGGAACCTCAAATTCGAAGCGGCAGCGGTTTCAGCTATGGCGCCGGCTCCCGAGTGATGGTGCTCGTCGATGATCTCCCCGTGTTGAGTGGAGATGCAGGGCGTCCTTCTTGGAGCTTTCTGCCACTAGAAAACCTTGAACAAATCGAAATTGTCAAGGGTGCGAGTTCTGTGCTTTATGGCAGCGCTGCGCTGAGTGGAGTCATCAACATTCGCACGCGCTACCCCGATGCTCGGCCTCTTACTCGCATCAGCCTTCAGCACGGCGTGTACAGCGACCCTCAAAGCTCGGAAAGCAAATACTGGGACGGCAGGTTGCAGCAGAGCAACCTGCGCTTTTTGCACAGTCAACAATATGGCGGGTGGGACGTCGTCATTGGAGGAAATTTTCTCGGAGACGACGGTTTCAAGGGTCCGGAAGTGTACAAAGACAGTGTCAATGGCATCGTGGTGCCAGTAGATACCGCTGCCATGAATTTCAATCCTTTCAACGTGAACCGATGGGGGGCCAACTCACAAGGAAGGGTCAACCTCAACATTCGACGACGCAACACAAACATTGAAGGGCTCAAGTTTGGCCTGAACACGAATTGGCAGCGCGGAGAATCCCTCAACACCCTCATCTGGGAGCGCGCTTATGATGGCCTCTACAGCAGCACGGACGGCGCGGCAACGAGAACCAAACAAGTGGTAGGCACGGTAGACCCTTACATCGAGTACCTCTCCCCCAATGGCACTCAGCATAGCTTTCGCAACCGTTGGCAGCACCTCAACAACGACAACGACAACGGCCAAAGCAACACGAGCAACGTCTTCTACTCGGAGTATCAAGTGCAACAACGAGGGGAAATTTGGGGCATGGATGGCTTGATGCTCACTGCAGGAGCAGTTCAACAACTTACACGCGGAGAGGCTGAACTCTACAATGGTGGAAACCCTGAAGGCATCAACACCGCCACCAACCGTTCGGCCTACTTGCAGGTGGACCAACAAGCTGGAGAACGACTCAACCTCTCTTTGGGCACCCGTTATGAACACTTCAGCATCAATGACAGCACGGCATCCAAGCCCGTTTTCCGTGCAGGCATGAATTTTCAAGCCGCTGAAGCCACCTGGGTCAGGGCCAGTTTTGGGCAAGGGTTCCGCTTCCCAACCATTGCAGAAAAGTTCATCCGAACCGGACTCGGGCCACTTCAAGTCTATCCCAACAATGAGCTGCGACCTGAAACAGCCGTCAACATCGAGGCCGGCGTCAAACAAGGCCTTCAAGTGGGTGGATTCCAAGGTTTTTTTGACATGGCTGCCTTTTATCAGGAATACGAGGATTTCATCGAGTTTACGTTTGGCCGATGGGGGACGCCCACAGAGCCTTTGGCCGGAAACGGATTCCGGAGTTTGAATACCGGTCGAAGCCGGGTTACGGGCTGGGAGGCATCCATCATGGGACGTGCCACATGGGGAGAAACAACCTTGGACGTTCTCGCTGGTTACACCTACACCAACCCCATTAGCCTAACCCCCGATGTCCCCTACGCTGCCATCCTCAATGGGTCTGATACGCTGGGCGTCTTGACTTACAACAACACCAGTCTGGACACCACAGGACAAATACTGAAATACCGCTCTCAAGAATTGGTGCGATTTGATGCTGAGCTTCGACATGGTGCTTGGTTCATTGGCGCGAGTGCGCGTTATCAAAGCGCGCTTCAAAACATCGATGCGGCATGGCTTGTGTTTGAGCAACTCGGGGTTGTCGACTGGGGACTTCAAAACTGGCTTGCCGAAAATCCCAATCTTCCTTGGATTTGGGACTTCAGGGCAGGCGTCAACCTTTCCGAGCATCACAAGATGTCTCTCGTGGTCAGCAACCTGACCAATGAGGAATACAGCATTCGACCCTTGGCCATTGAGTCGCCGAGGCTTGTGAATCTCGTTTACACATACGAATTGCAATAGCACATCGCGTTATCGCCCCGACCACCTGACATGAACATCTTGGCTGTCATCCCCGCGCGATATGAATCGACGCGATTTCCAGGGAAACCCCTCGCCTCCGTGGCCGGTTTACCCATGATTCAACGGGTTCACGCACGCGTCATCGATTCTGGTGCTTGCCAACATGTCGTCGTGGCCACAGACGACGAGCGCGTCGCTCAAGTCGTTCAGTCCTTTGGGGGAGAAGTTGTCATGACCTCCAAGAACTGCCCCAATGGGACCAATCGGTGTCACCAAGCCGCAGCGATCCTTGAAGAACGCGACGAGCATTTCGACGCTGTTCTCAACATTCAAGGAGACGAGCCCTTTGTCCACCCAGATCAAATCACGCAACTCACAGACATGCTGCGCAAACCTGACGCAGCTGTGGTCACTTTGGCCAAATCCATGCCCGCTGACCCAGAAATCCACTCACAGCACCGTGTCAAAGTGGTCCGAAACCTCAATGGTCGCGCCCAAATGTTCAGTCGCAGTCCCATCCCTTA
The DNA here is from genome assembly GCA_002313415.1 of Flavobacteriales bacterium UBA1112. Taxonomy (GTDB): domain Bacteria; phylum Bacteroidota; class Bacteroidia; order Flavobacteriales_D; family Sanyastnellaceae; genus UBA11663. The sequence continues at coordinate 1,212 of DCBH01000051.1, read as the reverse complement.
CGGAGATGGGCCTTGGCTTCAACACGTCGGGTTGTACGGGTTCACAAGAACTGCGCTGGAAGCCGTTGTGCAACTCAGTCCCACGCCGCTTGAGCAGCGCGAGCGCCTCGAACAATTGCGATGGCTCGACCACGGATGGCGCATCGATGTGGGAACGACCAACCACTTGACTCCGTCTGTGGACACCCCACAGGATTTGCAAGCCATTGACGCGCTGATTGAAACCGGAGACCTGAACATCTGAAGGCGCCAATTCTGCCCGTATCTTCACATTCCCGCACATGATGTGCGGCTCAAACTCGTTGACATGAACATGCGATTTTTTAGTGTGACCACCGCTGCCGTTTGGGCTCTTTCCCTTGGCTGCAACTCCCCTTCTCAAAACATGAAGACCACAGACTACGTAACCCAGGCGTCTGAATTGCCAACACCACCTGACGCAGCCCAAAAGCCACACACAACTGACATCCACGGCTTGCAGCTGCAAGACGAGTACTTCTGGATGCGCCTCAGCGACGACCAAAAGGAATCCAAAAATCCCGACGCACAAACCACTGAGGTTGTGGCATATCTCGAAGCCGAGAACGAATACAAGGAGGAGGCAATGGCCCCAACCAACGCACTTCAGACAAAACTCTACGATGAGATTGTCGGCCGCATTAAAAAAGACGACGAGAGTGTTCCTGTGCTAGATAAAGGCTTTTGGTACTACAGCCGTTACGAAGAAGGCAAAGAATATCCGTACACATGTCGAAAGAAAGGGTCCATGGACGCTGAGGAAGAGATCATGCTCGACCAGCCTGCGCTGGCTGAAGGACACAATTACTTTGCAATTGGCGGGCGCAGTGTCAGCCCTGACAATCATCTCCTCGTATATGGGGTGGACACCGTCAGTCGCCGGCAATACACGCTTTACGTGAAAGACTTGCGCACTGGTAAAGTCTTCGAAGACCGCATCCCAGAAACCACCGGTGGCGCGACTTGGGCCAACGACAACAAAACACTTTTCTACACCAAGAAGGACCCTTTGACACTTCGCTCATTCCAAATTTACAAGCACGTTTTGGGGACGGACGTGAGCGAAGATGAGTTGGTGTTTGAGGAGAAGGACGAAACGTTTTCTTGCGGCATTGGCAAGACCAAGAGTGAAACGTATTTGGTCATTGGAACGAGCACCACCGTCAGTACAGAATGGTGGTACCTCGACGCAAA
>DCBH01000073.1 GCA_002313415.1 Flavobacteriales bacterium UBA1112 | reverse complement strand
TCCTCAGCAGCAGGCGCTTCTTCAACTGCTGGAGTTTCTTCCAACACAACAGCATCTTCCACCGCAGGGGTGGCCTCCGCACTAGCAGTCTTTTTGGCACCCCCCCGGCGAGAGCGACGGGTCTTTTTCTTCTCTTCACGTCCGTAGATTTCATTGAAATCAACGAGTTCAATCATGCACATTTCCGCATTGTCTCCCAAGCGATTGCCCGTGCGAACGATTCGTGTATAGCCTCCTTCACGGGTTCCCACTTTGGGGCCCACTTCGCGGAAAAGCTCAGTAACTGCGACCTTGTTTCCGAGGTAGCTAAAGCACACTCGTCGGCTGTGTGTCGTGTCTTCCTTGGAACGATTGACAAGGGGCTCCACAAACTTGCGCAGTTCTTTGGCTTTGGCCACCGTCGTGGTGATTCGTTTATGCTCAATCAACGAGCAGGCCATGTTAGAGAGCATTGCCTTTCGATGAGCACTCTTGCGGCCGAGGTGATTAAATTTCTTTCCGTGGCGCATGATTACTCAGATTCGAGTTTGTATTTACTCACATCCATGCCAAACGCAAGGTTCTTGCCTTCGACCAGTTCTTCCAACTCGGTCAAAGACTTCTTACCAAAATTGCGAAACTTGAGCAGGTCATTCTTATTGAATGCAACGAGGTCTCCAAGGGAATCGATGTCAGCCGCCTTCAAGCAGTTCAGCGCTCGGACACTGAGATCCATGTCGGCAAGTTTGGTTTTAAGCAACTGCCGCATGTGCAGGCTACTTTCATCGAACTCTTCTTCCACGTTGCTGTCCTCTGGCTCGAGTGAAATTTTCTCGTCCGAGAACAACATGAAGTGATGTATCAAAATTTTTGCCGCCTCCTGCAAGGCTTGCTTCGGATGAATGGATCCATCACAGTCCAATTCGAGCGTAAGCTTTTCGTAATCCGTACGCTGCTCAACACGAATGTTTTCAATGTCGTATTTCACATTGCGAATGGGAGTGAAAATGCTGTCAACTGAAATGGTGCCAAGCGGTGCGTCTTCACGCTTGTTTTCTGCCGCTGGAACATAACCGCGCCCTTTGCCGATGGTCACGACCAAGTTCAGTTCCACTGAGTCATCCATGCTGCAAATCACATGGTCCGGGTTCATCACCTGAAATGCAGATGTGAATTTTCCAAGATCGCCCGCAGTGAATGTGCTCTGACCTTTAACTGTGATGGAGACTGTCTCCTGGTCGGTGTCTTCTATGTGGCGACGGAAACGAACCTGCTTGAGATTCAAAATGATTTCGGTCACATCTTCGACAACACCTTTGATGGTTGAAAATTCGTGCTCTACACCTTCTACACGGAGAGAGGTGATGGCAAAACCTTCGAGCGACGACAGAAGAATGCGACGCAGCGCATTGCCCACGGTCAAACCAAATCCGGGCTCCAGGGGGCGGAATTCGAACTTGCCGTTATAGTCCGTCGAGTCGAGCATGATGACCTTGTCAGGCTGCTGAAAATCGAGAATAGCCATAGTCTAGTTGGATTAGGATTTATTTAGAGTACAATTCGACAATCAACGACTCCTTAATGTTCTCTGGAATCTGATCGCGAGAAGGAATGTTAATCAGGGTACCACTCATCGCTTGAGTGTCCCAGCTCAGCCAATCGTGCTTTTGGTTGTTGTTCGCCAAAGATGCAGTCACGACTTCAAGAGACTTGCTCTTCTCCCGAACACCAATCACATCACCCTCCCGCAATCGGTACGATGGGATGTTCACAACAGAACCATTTACGATGATGTGACGATGAGAAACCAATTGGCGTGCACCTCGCCTTGTGGGAGCGATTCCCAAACGGTAAACAACGTTGTCTAGACGACGCTCACACAATTGGAGAAGAATTTCACCTGTGATGCCAGATTTTGCATTGGCCGCCTGGAACATGTTGGAGAATTGCTTCTCCAAAATGCCGTAGGTGTATTTTGCTTTCTGTTTTTCTGCCAACTGAACCGAGTACTCAGACTCTTTTTTCCGGCGACGGGTGTTGCCGTGTTGACCTGGGCCATAGGGGCGACGCTCAAGCGCCTTGTCTGGGCCGAAAATCGCTTCTTTAAAGCGACGGGTAATTTTGGATTTGGGTCCGCGATAACGTGCCATATCTCTTTTTCTTTCTGTTCAACAACGATTAAACGCGACGACGCTTTGGAGGGCGACACCCGTTGTGAGGAAGTGGTGTCACATCCACAATTTCTGTGACTTCAATGCCTAGGTTGTGAAGGGTGCGAATGGCACTTTCTCGGCCTTGTCCCGGACCTTTCACAAACACACGCACTTTTTTCAAGCCAAACTCCATGGCTTCCTTACCACAGTCCTCAGCCGCACATTGAGCAGCGTAGGGTGTGTTCTTCTTGGAGCCACGAAATCCCATCTTTCCTGCGCTTGACCAGGAAATCACTTGACCCGTTGCATTGGTCAGTGAAATGATGATGTTGTTGAAAGACGAGTGGATGTGTGCTTCTCCCGAAGCTTCCACCTTGACTTTCTTCTTCTTTTTGACGGATTTAGCCATCGTCGTTGAATTTGGAGGTAATCGGTCCCTCAGGACCCAAAATAGTTAGACAATCGTCTGGATGTTATTTCTTCTTGTTCGCCACAGTCTTACGTCTTCCCTTCCGGGTACGTGAGTTGTTCTTGGTACGCTGACCTCGAAGAGGCAGACCATTGCGGTGGCGAATGCCGCGCAAACAGCCGATGTCCATCAAACGTTTGATGTCTTGAGAGACTTCAGAACGCAATTCACCTTCCACCTTGAAGCCGGTGGCGATGGCGTTACGGATGGCTCCCACTTCGTCGTCAGACCAGGTGTCCACCTTTTTATTTACGTCTACGCCTGCCTCCGTCAACACTTTCGCAGCGCGGCTTCGTCCGATGCCGTAGATGTAGGTCAGTGCAATGATTCCGCGCTTGTTGCGGGGGATGTCGATACCAGCAATACGTGCCATGTGATCGTGTTTTATGCAACGACGGGATTAACCCTGACGCTGCTTCATTTTAGGGTTCTTCTTGTTGATGACGTACAAACGTCCTTTCCGGCGAACGATTTTACAATCGGCCGTACGCTTCTTGATGGATGCGCGAGTTTTCATGATGCTGCTGTTATTTCTTATAACGGAATGTGATGCGTCCTTTGGACAAGTCGTAAGGGCTCATCTCACATTTCACGCGATCGCCAGGCAAAATCTTAATGTAGTACATGCGCATCTTGCCAGAGATGTGGGCCATGATGGTATGCCCATTCTCAAGTTCGACACGGAAGCGCGCATTTGAAAGCGCTTCCAAGATGGTGCCATCCTGTGTGATCGACGTTTGTTTCGCCATGTTATTTAATCAACTCGTTTATTTCGTTTTTAAAATCTCTTCAATGTCTTTGAAGCTGGAGAGAACATCTGCCTTGCCTTGACGCACAACAACGTCGTGCTCAAAATGTGCGCTAACCGCTCCGTCTCGTGTCACAATGGTCCAGCCATCTTCAGCTTGTCCCACTTCGCGCGTTCCCAAATTGATCATGGGCTCAATGGCCAACACCATTCCATCCACCAATTTGGGTCCGTTACCACGGCGACCGTAGTTGGGGACCTCTGGAGCCTCATGGAGGTCTCGTCCCAAGCCGTGCCCAACGAGCTCGCGAACCACCCCGTAACCGAGACTTTCCGCATGCTGTTGACAAGCAAAACCAATGTCGCCAATGCGTTTGCCAACCACAGCCTGCTCAATCGCCAAATCCAAGCATTTCTTGGTTGCATCGAGCAAACTGCGTACCTCAGGAGCCACTTCACCAACCTCAAAGGTGTAGGCGCTGTCTCCATAGAATCCGTTCATCAACACACCACAATCCACAGACACGATGTCCCCATTTTGGAGGGGCGTGTCATTGGGTATGCCGTGCACCACGGCTTCATTGACTGAGGTACACAATGAGTTGGGGAATCCCCCATACCCTTTGAACCCAGGCTCTGCACCGTGGTCACGGATGAACTCTTCCGCAACCGCATCGAGATCGAGCGTAGTCACACCCGGTTTGACCCGAGCAGCGACTTGCGCTAACGTTCTCCCAACAAGCAAAGAACTCAACCGAATGATTTCGACCTCTTCGTCCGTTTTCGTGCGGACTCGTCGACCCAAACTCATTCGAAAAATCAACCAGCGATGCCGCCCACAGGTGACTGTGGTCGACCACGCATTTTTCCACTCTTCATCAAACCGTCATAACGACGAGAAAGCAGGTAGCTCTCGATTTGTTGAAGCGTATCTAAAATCACTCCCACCAT
>DCBH01000068.1:28592-28798 GCA_002313415.1 Flavobacteriales bacterium UBA1112 | reverse complement strand
ATTGTTGTGGAGGATGATGCTTTCGATGTTCGAATGAGCCGGATGAAAAATTGGATATTCCGCAAATCGACATCTCTCAATCGTGAAAAGGAAGGCGCAGGAACCGACCTTCCTACGTTGTTTGTCAAACGAACCCAGGCGGACATTTGGTTGTCTTCAACAAAAGTGCAGTCCATTGCCAATTACAACGAATCTTTGCAAAAAGG
>DCBH01000068.1:0-28198 GCA_002313415.1 Flavobacteriales bacterium UBA1112 | reverse complement strand
TCGAAGTATGAAGCGGAAAATGTGCTCGCGTTTCTTGAGGGAACAGATTTGAAGGAAGAGTTGGTTGTTGTGACGTCGCATTACGATCATGTGGGCATCATTGATGGAGAGGTTCACAATGGCGCAGACGACGATGGTTCGGGTACTGTGACAGTGATGGAGTTGGCGCGTCAATTTGCCAAACTGAAAGAAGAAGGTCTTTCCCCTCGCAGAAGCATTTTATTCATGAATGTCGTGGGAGAAGAAAAGGGACTTCTCGGAAGCGAACACTACGCAGATCACCCCGTTTTTCCTTTAGAAAACACAGTGGCGAACCTGAACATAGACATGATTGGTCGCACTGACGCATCGCACCCTGATGATCCGAGATATGTCTATCTGATTGGGTCGGATAAACTGAGTTCGGAATTGCACGAAGTCAGTGAGCACTGCAACACCACATACACCAACCTAACGCTGGATTATACGTATAACGCACCGGACGACCCGAACCGATTTTATTATCGCAGCGATCATTACAATTTTGCCAAAAACAACATCCCCGTCATTTTCTATTTCACAGGTGTCCATGAGGATTATCACAAACCAGGTGACGATGCAGAGAAAATCATGTATTCGAAAATGGCTGAAATAGGCAAACTGGTCTTTCACACAGTGTGGAATTTGGCCAACATGGCCGACCGCATCGAAGTAGATCGAGTCAATGATTTTTCGAGCGACCGCTGATTTTTAGAAGCTGTGATTGAAAGAATTGCCGTTCGGCGTCGTAGCCTTCTCCTGTTGCAGGACCATTGAAGCCCGTGTGGATGACAGGATCTGCCCCCAAGGACCAAAATATGGTCGTGGGAAAGGAGTGGACAGTATCTACGATTCCGATCGTCTCGGCAGCAACGCGTTTGTTGGCCCTCCCGCCGAGCAGGACGTCCCACGACAAACCCAATTCACGTTGAAATTGCTTCAACCGGGCCAAAGCCTTTTTATCTGTGGTTCGCTCAAAAGCGAGGCTCACAAATTGTACGTTCGGGTGCTGAGGAGCGAACTCTGTCAACAAACGCGCTTCATCCATGCAGTTGGGACACCAAGTTCCCATGATGTCGACGACAAGCCCAGACTTCCCTGCGGAAAGTAGGGTTTCTTCACTCCAAATGATGGTGTCACCTTCAGGGCTGACCCCCTTGATATAAATGTCCTTTCCGTTGTAGGCTTGTCGCCCGCTTTGCCAATTTTGCTCACCCTCCAAAAGAATACCATCAAAGGAAGTGTGATAATGTGTGCCGGATAAAAAAGAACCATTCACCAAAGAATCACCTTTCATTGTTGCGTGAAATCTAAACAAGTGAGCTCCGTCGAAAGTGCTGAAAATGAGGTTTTTATCCTTTTTTGTTCCGGCGAGATAACGGTAGTCTCCAGTCGCGGTGGAAATGGTGGCCCAAACAGAATCCTCTCTTGAATCGAGCAACAACACCCCCTGACTTGTCTGCCAGCGGGATGATGTTTTGGGGCCGATGGTAGATCTGTGGTTCACAATGGGCGACAACGTGATGGGAACGCGATAATTGTTCGGTCGAAGGGAGTCGGTCCAATGGCCCCGCCACATGCCTCCGACCCACTCCCCTGCCCAAGACCCGCCAAAGACGGGAAGCGCGTAAACCTCTTCTTGATCTGTGGGCCGCAACACAACGCGTTCTTCGCCATTTCGAACAACCCAAGAGGAATTTGAGCGTTCGACGAGAACGGTGGTGACAGGCTCCGTTCCAAAGGAAGCGGTGTAGAGCTGAGCAGAGTGTTCCTTGTGGGCGTTGCGACAGCCAGCAATCATAATCAGGCAAAGCAAACCCACGGACACCTTTCCGTATGAAGACGAAAAGGTGATTTTTTTCGTTAGATCAGAGGCCGGCTTAAAGGTCAAATTTGATGCCTTGAGCCAGCGGGAGGTTGGAGCCATAATTGATGGTGTTGGTCTGACGCCGCATGTACGCCTTCCATGCGTCAGACCCAGACTCTCGGCCACCACCGGTTTCTTTTTCACCGCCAAATGCACCACCAATCTCCGCGCCTGATGTGCCGATGTTGACGTTGGCGATTCCACAGTCGGATCCCGCACAGGACAGAAAGGTTTCCGCTTCACGAATGTTGTTGGTCATGATTGCAGAGGACAATCCCTGGACCACCCCGTTTTGCATGGCAATGGCCTCGTTGAGGTGCTCGTATTTCATCAAATAAAGGATGGGCGCAAAGGTTTCGTGCTGCACAATGTCCATGTCATTGGTGACCTCTGCAATGGCGGGCTTCACGTAGCAACCGCTTTCATAACCAACACCAGACAAGCAACCGCCAGAAACAAGCACCTCCCCCCCCTGCTCTTCCACGGCTCGCAAGGCAGCTTCGTATTGCGCGACAGCGGCGGTGTCGATGAGTGGTCCGACGTGGTTGTTCTCGTCGAGGGGGTCGCCGATTCGGATTTGCTTGTATGCTTGTGTGAGTTGATCACGAACTTTCTCGTAAATGCTGCTGTGTATGATGAGGCGGCGCGTCGAGGTGCATCGTTGCCCACAGGTGCCGACAGCACCAAACACAGTTGCGGGGATGACCATTTTAAGGTCGGCCTCAGGGGTAATGATGATGGCGTTGTTGCCCCCCAGCTCGAGCAAGGATCTGCCGAGGCGTGCAGCAACGGCTTGGGCAACCAACTTACCCATGCGGATGGAACCCGTGGCGGACACAAGGGGAACACGACGATCAGCAGTCATCAACTCACCAACGGAATAGTCTCCATTGACAACGCAGCTCGTGCCGGCTGGCAGGTTGTTTTCCTCTGCCACAGAGTTCCAAATGTGTTGGCAGGCAAGAGAACACAAGGGGGCTTTTTCGGAAGGCTTCCAAACGCAAACATCTCCAGCAATCCAAGCCAACGCGGTGTTCCAGCACCAGACGGCAACAGGAAAGTTGAACGCGCTGATGATGCCCACCACCCCGAGCGGATGATATTGTTCGTACATGCGGTGGTTGGGGCGTTCTGAATGCATGGTGAGGCCGTAAAGCTGACGGCTCTGACCGACGGCGAAGTCGCATATGTCGATCATTTCTTGGACCTCACCCAAACCTTCTTGGTAGCTTTTCCCCATTTCATAAGAGACAAGCGCGCCGAGGCTTTCTTTTTTGGCCCTCAGCGCCTCACCGTATTGGCGCACAACCTCACCTCTTTGAGGTGCAGTCCACTTTCGCCATTCGACAAACGCTTCAGAAGCCGCCGCCATGACTCTTTCATAGTCTTCTGCGGTTGCCGTGGTTAATGAAGCAATGCGCTTCCCATCGACGGGGGAGTGGCTTTCTATGCTTGCCCCGGAACCGAAAGCGGTGGCGCCAATCATCACGCCGGGATTGTTTTCTTGGATGCCTAAGTCGGCGAGGATGTCTTGAATATTCATTCGGCCACAAAGGTACACGCTACCGCCCGAGGTAGACCATCAAGACACTGAGGTCAGACGGACTAACGCCCGAGATGCGCGACGCTTCTCCCAAGGTCTGTGGCTTGCGGTCGTTGAGTTTTTGACGCCCTTCGTGGCTCAAAGACGTGAGCCGGGCGAAGTCCAGGTCTTTAGGAATAACCAAGTGATCGAGCTTCCCAAGTCGTTCTGCCATGTCCTGTTCTTTGGCAATGTAGCCTTCGTATTTGACCTGTATTTCGACCTGTTCAAGGACCTCCGCGGGGTGGGGAGAGGTAACCTCATTGACAGACGGAATCTTCTCTTGGAGGGCGTTCAGCGTGACATGCGGTCGAGACAAAATGTCCTGAGCACGAACGGCGTGTTTCAAAGGGGAGGAGCCAACAGCATCGAGAACGGGCAGAGCTTCTTCAGGCCGTACACTGAGTTTTTGAAGGTTGTGGCGCAGCGCTTTTACCCCAGCAAGTTTGGTTTCCAGCGCATCCATTCGCTCCTTGTTTGCTAAGCCCAAATCATGAGAGAGTGGCGTCAAGCGCTCGTCGGCGTTGTCTTGCCGAAGCAGGATGCGGTATTCAGCGCGTGAGGTAAACATGCGATATGGCTCTTCAGTGCCTTTTGTAACCAAGTCATCTATGAGAACACCGATGTATGCTTGGCTTCGATTGAATGTGATGGCGTCTTTGTTCCACGTGGAACGCGCGGCGTTGATGCCTGCCATGAGACCTTGGCAAGCGGCCTCTTCGTAACCCGTGGTACCATTGATTTGCCCTGCAAAAAACAGGCCTTGGACAAGCCTGGTTTCAAGACTGTGCTTCAGTTGGGTAGGGGGGAAGTAGTCGTATTCAACAGCATATCCCGGCCGGAACATTTTGGCCTGCTCAAACCCAGGGATCTTGCGCATGGCTCGCAATTGAACATCTTCAGGAAGACTCGTGCTAAAACCGTTGACATAGATTTCGCAAGTGCTCCAACCCTCAGGCTCCACAAACACTTGGTGGCGGTCTTTGTCGGCAAACCGATCAATTTTGTCTTCGATGCTCGGGCAGTATCGCGGACCCGCGCCACGAAGTCGTCCATTAAACATAGGGGAGCGGTCAAACCCTTCTCTGAGCAAATCGTGAACCTCAGAAGAAGTGTAGGTGATGTGGCATGGAATCTGTGTGGTGATCGGGTGTTTGGGTAAATAACTGAAGCGACTTGGATGTTCGTCGCCAGGCTGTTCAGTCATCTTTGAAAAATCCAAGGAGCGGCCATCCACCCTTGGTGGGGTGCCAGTTTTCATGCGACCACTGTCAAAACCCAACTCGACAAGTTGTTCAGTGATTCCCACAGATGACTTTTCTCCCGCACGGCCTCCCCCAAACTGTTTTTCACCAATGTGCATCAAACCATTGAGAAACGTTCCGTTGGTGAGAACGACAGATTTTGCCCGTATTTCTAGACCAAAGCCAGTTTTGACACCAACACAACGCCCTTTTTCGAGGAGAAGACCAACGACGCTGTCTTGCCAAAAATCGAGGTTTGGGGTGTTTTCCAGCATCTCGCGCCACGATTGTGCAAAGAGGTTGCGGTCGTTCTGGGTTCTCGGGCTCCACATGGCTGGTCCTTTTGATTTGTTCAGCATGCGGAACTGGATGGCACTCTTGTCCGAGACCAATCCCGAGTAACCACCCATGGCGTCGACCTCTCGAACAATTTGACCCTTCGCGATTCCACCCATGGCGGGGTTGCAAGACATTTGACCGATGACGCCCATGTTCATTGTCACAAGAAGGGTGGAGGCGCCGAGATTTGCCGCCGCCGCCGCGGCTTCATTTCCCGCGTGGCCTCCGCCAACAACAACGACATCGTAAGTCTGAATCATGAAGACAAAGTTCGGGAGGAAGGTGTTAGCCACGATGTTCCACATGGAACATGCTCAAGGCTTGGTCTTCGGCAAGGCGCATGGCCGAGGATTCTTCCTCTGTCTTGTCTTGGAATCCGGCGAGGTGTAGCACCCCGTGAATGATCACTCGGCGAAGCTCGTTTTGCATCTCAACACCTTGGTTAACAGCGTTTTCTGAAACCCTTTCAAAGGAAATGAGGAGGTCTCCAGACAACTGGTTTCCTTCGGAGCAATCAAATGTGATGATGTCAGTGAACGTGTTGTGACCGAGGTATTTTTGGTTGTATTCGAGAAGTTGTTCGTCAGAGCAAGCCACGACGCTGAGGTCCCCCAATGTTTTGTTGTGATGCGCAATCACAGAGTGAATCCATGACTTGACAGCTCGTCGGTGTTGAACCCGACACGGGACCTCCCCGTCCACGAAAACAATCATGTGCTCAAGCGAAGACGTTGGAAAAGGTCAACTCAACGACACGACCCGCGTCTTCAAACGCACAATCATCGGCCAGGTGGCGCATTAAGAACACGCCACGTCCATGAGGTTTTTCGATGTTTTCTGGTGCGGTTGGGTCGGGCAGGTTTTCATAATCAAAACCAGGACCTTCATCGGAAATGCGAAAGACAAGACTTTTGCCGTCAATGGCGCAGGATACGGTAACTGATTTCTCAGGGTCGAGTTTGTTGCCGTGAACAATGGCATTGTTGACAGCTTCTGTCATGGCGATGAGGACATTGCCATAATGCTCAGGAATGATGCTGTGATCTTCGCTGATTTGATCAATGAGCCGCTCCACAATGGCGATGTTTTCGGGCTTGGAATCGAAACGCAATTCAGGCATCGTCGTTGTCATGGCTTCAAATCGGGTTGTGTGTTTTCAGGTTCGACGTCCAAAGTATTGAAATAATCGTTCACGCGATCGCGATAGTACGGAAGTAGTTCAGCGGGGACTGTGCGTAACAATTCAAGCTCGTTCATCTTTTGGCGGAGATATTCCGACGTTTGTGGGGGAGAGGCCTTGAGGTTGTCATCGCCTGTTTGTGACGTACGCTCTTCTTTTTCGCCACGGATGCGTTCTGCATTTTCAGCCTCCAGCAATCGAGTGATGAGGTCTTGTTGGCGCTGCAACGTGGCCTGATCGATTTGCCGGTTGACGAGGTCGCGCTCGAGCTCTTCCATCTCTTTCGCGATTTCACTCATGTGATTGCCCTTGCCGGAACCGTCTTCATTGAGTTGCTTGGCCTTGTCTTGTGCCATTTTGCGGAGGGCGGCTTGTTGGGCAGCCATTTGTGCGAGTTCTTTTGACATGCCTCCAGAGCGTTTTTGTCCAACCTTGCCCTGATTGGCACCCTTGCCCATTTGCTCTTTCATTTTTTCAAGCTTCTGCCCCAGCGCCTGTTGCATTTTCTTCATGTCCCCAGCTTTTGGAGAGGAAGACGGGCTTCCTGACCCGCCAGGTTTTTCGCAGTTTCCTGATCCGGGTTGTTTTTGCGCTTGTTGTTGTTGCATCTGCTGCAACGCCTCATCCAAAAGCAGGGCAAGGTTGTTGAAGGACGTCATGACGTATTGTTGGTTCATGGCGATGTTCGCGGTTTGGCGGTCTCCAAATCCATCAAGAGCTTTCGTCATATGTCGGTTAACCAATCCAATTTCTCGATTGACTGCTGAGGCGAGTTGGGGGATGCGTAGGCTAAGCTCAAAAAGGCTGTCTTCGACCATGACCGCCTCGTCCTTCAATGTTCTTTGTGCTTGCCCGTGGTTGATGTATCTGGGGTCTTGCTCATTTGTCATTTTCAACTCTGCCATCAAACCCTCCTCTTCAAAAGACAGGGTCAAAATGTTTTCCAACAGAGCCCTTAACGCATCCATGTCTTCACTGGCGGATTCTGACTCAGATTCCATTTGCATTTGCTCCATTTGTTGAGCAAGTTGTTCCATTTGTTCGGCTGCTTTTTGCTGACTGTCAGATGCCTTTTTGTCTTTACCCCTGTCCAGTTGGTCCGCGCCGTTTTGCATCTCTTCTTGAATGGACTGCTCTTCTTCGGAGCTGTCCATCATGGGGTTGGGGTTTTCAAGTTGTTGATTGTCTTTTTTGAGCTGTTTGAAGTCTTCACGAAGCTCCAAAAAGGCTTGATTTAAGCTGTCTTGTTTGGTTTTGAGTTTGTCGCGACTGAGGAGACCCAAATCGGTTTCTTCAGAAAGAGCCTTTTGCTCATCAGCCAATTTTTTTAAGTCTTCGATGGCTTCTTCCATCTTCGTGTCCCACTCCAATTGACGGAATTGTTCTAGAGCCCTGTCAAGCTCTTTTTCCATGGCGTCGTGATTGAGCTCCATCTCGTTGAGCTGCTCTTGCAATTGTTCAGGATCCATTTCACGCATCAGCTCCTCCATCTTTTCGTAGATCTGACGTAGTTCTTCACTCATGATGTTGTCCATGAGTTTTTGAAGTTGTTCTTGTTTGTCAAGGATGCGCTCCTCCTGCTTGCTGAATTCGTTGGATCGATCGTCTTTGCGCTCATTTTCCTCTCGCATCATCTCAAGCTTTTCTTGAAGGGTCTGTTGTTGCTGCATCAAACCCTCCATGGCTTGGCGGTCTTGCCATGTCATTTCGCCTTGTTCGCGAAGACGTTCCTGCATGGCCTCCATGGCCTCGCGAAGCTCAGCGGCTTCCTTCGAAGCCTCTTCGAGATCATCTTCAATGGAGCTTGCGGTTTCAATTCGTTCTTGTCGAATTTCATCTTGGCTCGGAGCAGCAATGCGCGTGGTTGCAGAACGCACCATCTTGGCTCCGTGCACCTCGTCGTTGTCCCAAACCTCGAACCAACACTCTATTACCTCGCCTTCTTGCCAGTTGAGTTCGCTCAAGTCCCAGGTGTGGAAAAACGTATCCTTACGGCCAGCAGGTACGTTGAGTTCTTCTCGCCCCTCCAAGGCCAGTGACTCATTTCGTTCTGTGATAAGAGCGTTTTGAGCGCGCGCTTGGGACTTTTGATTTAAGAGGGTCCAGACGAATGTCAGTCGGCTGAATCCGTAGTCGTCTTGGATTGAACCAGTAAAATGTCTACGCTTGCGAGAAGTGCCGTCAGACTCTTCTTGAACACGTATGGATGGCTTGCCGTCTCGAACAACCCGGATTCGGTGTCGCAAAGAGTCGCCAGCAGTTTTCGCCCCAGTAGGAGTAATCCAGTACGTGGTGTTTGACGAGGCGACCCAGTTGGCGAAAAAAGTGTTTGCGGCACCAGAACGAACGGGCAAAGCGCGTTCCGCCAAATGCAATCTGACACCATCTCCGTGAGCCACCCGAATGGACCATTGTATAGGTGTTCCTTCAGGCACAGAAAGGTCACCTTGATTGACTTGGTCAATGGCGGGAAGCCCTGTATATCTTGGGGGGATGGCCTGAATACGAAGCTCTGCCAGAGCAGGCAGGGCAAAAGGTTCAGCAACATATTCTTGTGAGCGCCAGCCATTGGCCAAGAACAAAAAAGGCGTATTTGAACGAACCGAAGGAAAGGTATATCGGAAGACCTGGTCGCGGGCACGCTCCATGCGGAAACGTCCACCATGAGATTCCACCATGACCGCTGCGGGAAGGTCGTCACCTACAACCTTAACCTCCACCGTGAAGGGGTCGCCAGCAACGACAGCGAGGCTCGTGTTTTGGAGATCAAACCGAAAAGGAGCAGGCTCAAGAAATTCTGTTCGGTGTTGAACGATCCTGGAGGCAGGCTCAGTTACCCAGGTTGGCCTCAACCAAATCAAGGAGCCACCAACCACCAACATGGGGAGCGCAATTCGCAGAGCTTTAAATGCGGCGGTTACATCGACCGCTTGGGTAAAAGGCAAGGGCCTTAAAGATGCTGTTCGCTGTTCAATGCTTGCGGCCAAAAGCCTGACATCAGCGCCTTGGGCGTATTCAACTTGTTGTTGAAGTTGAAGGGTGTTCAGGAGCTTGTCTTGGACTTCTGGAAAGTGGGCGCCCACGATGCGGGCGGCTTCGTCGTAGGACAATCCGCGGCGGAACCGAAACCACTGAAGCACAGGCCAAAGAACTTGGGTTGTGAGCGCGGCAACCGTCAAAGCCGAGAAGGAATAGAAGATCACGGTTCGGCCAATCACGCCGAACCGCCCAACATTTTCCAAAGCGGCAAGCAAAAGCGCTCCTGCGGAGAGTGTGGCAAAGGACAACAAAGCCCCGCGAAGGGCCTTGTTTCGATGGTAGCGTCGGATGAATTCATCCAACTTGTCTATCAGAGATGTTGTCGCCGTCATGTCGTGCTCATGAAAGGTACGCTACCTTCGATGTCCATTCACATCCTACGCCATGAAAGGAAATTTGGTTTCCCTGAGCGCTGCATTGGTCTTGAAGGTCTTGATGGGTAGCGCAACTGTTTTCGCCCAAGAAGTTGTCATCAACGAGCTCAATCTCGTCGTCGGCCCCGAGGTTGGTCAGTTTGTGGAGCTTTATGGGGCTCCGGGCACAGCTTTAGATGACCATACGCTTGTTGTTGTAAAATCTGCGTACAGCGAAGGTTCATGGGAGGCCCAGACACAAACTGTAGTCGACTTGGGTGGCTTGGCGCTCAATGATGATGGGTTTTTGGTCCTCTATGGGGAAGGTTGGCAAAATACCGTTGCAGGGATTGTTCTTGCGGCGACACCAGCATCGACATTCCAAGTAAATCAACCGCCAGTTTTTGGAAACATGCTTGATGCGGTGTTGTATGGCTCTACGAGCGTGACACACCCCCAAATGGCTCCTCTAGTTTCCACAATCAACCCCAGCGCCACATTCACCATCGACGAGAGTGGAGATGATGTTGAACCAGGTTCTGACGGATTG
Source organism: Flavobacteriales bacterium UBA1112 (assembly GCA_002313415.1). Classification (GTDB taxonomy): domain Bacteria; phylum Bacteroidota; class Bacteroidia; order Flavobacteriales_D; family Sanyastnellaceae; genus UBA11663. The sequence continues at coordinate 18,026 of DCBH01000068.1, read as the reverse complement.
TCTCGGGTTCCCGATGGAGGCGAACCGTTTGACCTGGGTTTTGTCATGCAAGCACTGAGCCCAGGAGTGTCTAACGTGTTGCTTTGCGAGGGTGGCCACTTGTCATTAAACAACATGGACAACACATTGCTTTGCACTGACGCAGGGCCGGAGATTGTGGGTTTTACACATGTCAGTGATGCAGTTTCGGCCGCCACGAGCTTGGCGATTGTGAATGCAGAGACGGAAGAATTGGTGGGCGTCTTTTTGGGGACAGCCATCAACATGGAAGGCTTAGGTGATGGTTTTTTTGAGGTGTATGCCATCTCACACAACGCACCGTTGGCAGAGGGATGGACCTCGTTATCAAACCTGACCACAATGCCTGACGGTGGTTGTGTGAGCGTTTCTGAGGAGTTCGTAACGTTGACGGGGGAGACATGTGAAATCCCATCGTGTGACGGTGGCACACTGTTGACAGCAGGAGGGGAAGCAGATGCAGAAGCGTGTCTTACAGAGGACGGCGCCCTGATTCCATTTGGGTATTATAGCGATGCGGTTGAGGGTGAATACGTTTTTTTGATTTGCAATGAAGCCAATGAAATTTTGGAAACCACAGATGAGCCGTATTACGATTTCGCAGGCTTTGGTGAGGCCGGCGACTATCGCGTTTGGGGTCTCAGTTATCAAGATGGATTGGACTCGACAAGCATTGAAAATGGAGATGTGGTATACGATGTGGCAGCTTTTGGTTGCGACAGTTTGTCCTCGAACTTTTTACCCGTGAGCATTTTGCAATGCGGTTCTGCAGGATTGTGTGACGATTTGATCATCAGTGAATACGTTGAGGGTACGAGCAACAACAAGGCGCTTGAGGTGCATAATCCTACGCCGTTTGATGTGGACCTTACCCCGTACACCATGGAGGTGTACAACAACGGGTCACTGACGCCAATACAATCGTTGGATTTGGAAGGGGTACTTGTTTCTGGTGGAGTAACTGTGTTGGGCAACCCACAAGCGGCTCCAGAAATCATCAACCAAAGTCAGGCGTTGAGCACAGTCACTTGGTACAATGGAAACGACCCCATTGTGTTGCGCAAAAATGGAGAAATCATTGACATGATGGGTGTAATCGGGGAAGATCCGCTTGGTGCTTGGCCTGTAGCAGATGGCGCCATGGCTGAATATACCCTTGTTCGAAAACCCAACATCGGACAGGGTTCGACAGATTGGACTGAGGGTCAAACACAGTGGGATGTATATCCTCAAGACACGTTTGATTTTCTTGGAGAGCATACTGCGTCTTGTGGGGGCTTGGGGACCATGGTTGTTGGCTTTGCCGCTCCAGAGTTGTACGTCGTCGAAGGTGGCGCTGTTGAAGTTGAGATGTTGGTGAGCTATCCATTGGAAGATGTGGAAATTCAGCTCGAGGTGACCGGGGGTGACGCCGATGCTGGTGCGGATTACCCCGCGGTATTTCCGCTGAATTTTACATTTCAGTCGGGTTTGTTGAACAGCCAATCATTCAATTTTGTGGCCATTGACGATGAGAACCCAGAGCTACAAGAAGATGTAGAGTTGACAATGACGATTCTTTCTGGGGGTGCTGTGTTGGGCATTCAAAATGTGGTCGTCCACATCTTGCCGTCGGACTTGACTTACCCCGTCTACGACATCAACATGGTCCGCGGAACCGACAATCAGGGGGTGTTAGACAGCATCGACACTGCCTGCGAGCTCAGGGGGATCGTGCACGGATGGAATGATTACCCCCAAGGGCTTAGGTTTACACTGATTGACGCCACCAACGGAATCAACGTATTCAGCGCGATCAACAACTATGGTTACGAAGTTCAAGAGGGGGACAGCGTTCGTGTTCGTGGCGTCGTCGGTCAATATCAGGGGCTCGCAACACTTTATGCCGACACATTGATTGATGAGGGAGGGGGATTTGAAACGCAAGAACCGATCTTGGTTCAAGAGATGGGCGAAGAAACAGAGTCGCGCGTGGTGAAATTGAAGTGTGTGAAGTTGGTGGACCCCACTCAATGGACCAACCTTTGGCCCTTTTTTGTGGTGACGGTCGATTACGGCATCGGAGATTTGCAAATACAAATTGACGGCAATACTGACATTTGGGGCACACCTCCTCCTTTAGGCACATTCGGATTGACAGGCATTGGAGGGCAGTCTGACGGCAGTGCACCATTCTTGGACGGATACACCCTGCTTCCAAGAAGTTTGGATGACTTGACCGAACCGGTCCTCTCTCAATTCACGGTGCCTGAAGTCTTGGTGCTGGGTGGCACACCTGTGTTTGCCATCAATGAAAGCGAAAATGCGGAGTACTATCAGTGGTCGTTCGGAAACGGAACATTTAGCAATGAAGAAGACCCAGAGCTTATTTACAGCGAGCCCGGAACGTACAACATATTCTTGACGGCGACTGATGCCAACGGCGTGTGTTCAGATCAGTCCTCAACTGAGATTGTGGTTGAGGAAGAGGATGGGGTGCCGCAAACCACGTTGGAGGTAGATGTGTTTCCCAACCCAGCATCAGACATCTTGCATGTGGAGTGTTCCACAAGATCAACACTGAAGGTGCGTGATGAAGTTGGTCGCGTAATGTTTTCTATCGATCGCGAATTTGCCGGGCGTTGTGCAACGGATGTGTCGTCTTGGCCTTCGGGCGTGTATACGCTTGAGGTGATTCCTGAATCCTTTGCGTCGTCACCTCGAACAGTGCGTTTTGTTATTCAGCGTTGATGACTTCGCGAAACCGCAGCCTTCTTCTCCTTCATGGCGTTGTTGTCATCTTCGGATTTACAGGGATTTTAGGGAAGCTGATTTCGATTGACGCTGAACCGCTGGTGTTTTGGCGGGTGACATTAGGCGGCGTTTCAACAGCGGCGTTTCTTTGGCTTCGCTCGCGATGGGGCAGTTGGACGATGTCAAACGTAATTCGTGCGGGAGCTGTTGGCTGGGTTGTTGCGGCGCATTGGGTGACCTTTTTTGCGTCCATCAAAACGAGCTCTGTGGGGTTGGCTTTGACGATGTTGGCTACAGCGCCATTGTTTGTGAGCATGATTGAGCCAGTTGTTTTCAGGCGCGCAATTGCGTGGCGTGAAATGGTCGTTGCGGCCGTCGTATTTGTAGGCATCGCAATGGTTTTTCAGGCGGAAAGGAATCAAATGTTAGGCATGATTCTCGGATTGGTGAGCGCAATCCTTGCAGCAATTTTTGGCACAATCAACGGGGTGCTCGTTCAACGCCACGACCCCATCCAATTGAGTGCAGTGGAGTTGTTGGCCGCGAGTGTAGGCATGGCGATTTGGCTTGGGGTTCAAGGAGAGTTTGACGTGTCGTTGATTCTTTTGTCAGCCTCGGATTGGATTTGGATTTTATTGCTCGCCGTGGTCGCGACATCTTTTGCTTTCATGGTTTCTATTCAGGTGCTTGAACATCTGACCCCATTTGAGTCGGCGATGGCAATCAATCTCGAACCGATTTACGCCATCGTCTTGGCATATCTGTTGTTCAACGAACGTTTCTCCCCAGGCTTTTATGTTGGTGCGGCGCTTGTGATTGGGGCAATATTCGTTGACACATGGCTGCGCGCTAGCCCACGTGAAAAAGAGATGCCGACACGTGATCCCCAGTAATCCATCGCGGTTCAGGAATGCGGTAACGGCCCTCTTCGATGGAAATCAAATCACCGCAATCGAGTGCTGTGAACCAAGCCTGAGAATCGACAACGTCAGGCCTGAATCCGTGAGCTGCTTGGAGAGAGCTGGGGCAGATTCCTTTGGCGGTTCGCAGGCCTGTCATGATTGCTTCATTGTAGCGGTCAGAGGGTGAAAGCACCTCCCTAGAATCCTGGAGTGTTTGACGTTCTATTGCACGCAAGTACGCCGAATTGCTTGAGACGTTGGCGTATCTCTGGGGTGGAAAGAACCCGTGCGCTCCTGGCCCAAGGCCGAGGTATGGCATGCCAGACCAATAGGCGTGGTTGTGAGCGGCAATCCAATAGACGTCGTTTTCTCTTGGCGCGGCCCAATTGCTCGTCTCATAATGAGACCACCCGAGGTCCTCCATGGTCTTGCACAAATGGTTGTATTCCTTCACTGTTTGCTGGTCGGGGGCGGGCACCTCTTCTCCGCGTTTGACAAGGGTTCCAAGCAGTGTTTTGGGCTCCACAGTGAGGGCATATGCACTGAGATGTCTGATGGGCAAGGCCAAAGCGCGGCGGACGTCTTCCTTCCAATGGCGATCTGTGGGAACCCCGTAAATGAGGTCCGCAGTGATGGTTTCGAAGCCTGCTTTGTGAGCCAATTGAATCCCCTTTTCAGCCTGTTCGCCGGTATGTGCGCGGTTCATCCACGCAAGAGTTTCGTTGTCAAAGCTTTGGATTCCCACGCTGAGGCGATTAAAACCGTTTTCGAGCCAAGCATCGATGCACTCGGCACTCAAATCTTCAGGGTTGGCCTCCAAAGTGACTTCATCGAGCGATGTGACATCCAAATTGAGCGCTTTGGAGACCCCACTTACGAGGGTTTTGATCGATTCCGGCGGCAGCAGAGACGGTGTTCCTCCACCCAGATAAAAGGTTTGAACCTTCCCTTTGGCCAGACCCAAAAAATGGGGCGCACGAAGTCGGGCTTCGGCAACGATGGCTTGAACCATGGCGTCGAGATTTCTGGTGTTTGTCGAGAAGTGAAAATCGCAGTAGTTGCAGGCCTGTCGACAAAATGGGACATGGAGGTAGATTCCAGCCATGCTTCAAAGGTCGTATCTTCCATACTACCTTCGTACCATGGCTCGAGAAATCCAGTGGGATGAGGTCCGTATTCAACGCGAATGGGCGGATTTGGATACACACGCCGAATGGACGGCTATGGGTCCACGCACTTGGGCAGTTTTGCGAAACGGTGTCCGCTACAAAGTGGAGTGTGAGTCAGGACCTGACGAAGAAGGGCAGGTGGTTATTCGCATCAACGGAGCGCGCCAGGTGGTTCGCGTGCTTGATGATCGGGCGAAGCTCCTCGAAAAAATGGGCATGGCTGCGGTCGCAGGAGCGGCTTCCCTGGATGTCAAGGCCCCTATGCCAGGAAAGGTGCTTCAAGTTCTGGTGAATGTGGGAGATGATGTGGAGGAGGGGCAACCCCTCCTTGTGTTGGAGGCCATGAAAATGGAAAACATGATCAATGCCTCGGCCTCGGGCCAAGTGACGGTTGTGCCGGTTTCAGAGGGAGAAGCAGTTGAAAAGGGGGCATTGCTTGTTGGTTTCGAAGCCTAAGCCTAAGTCATTCTTTCGCCTTTCCCCGAGGGGGTGTTGATGACATGTCGATTTCAAGACTTTCTGCGTTCCACCTAAGAGTACTTTCGAATCATGACCATTTGTGATGTTTATCGTTTGTGTTGTTGTGCCTTCTTAGGCGCACTTGTCAACATGTCCGCTTCGTGCCAAAGCGTGGCGTGTGACAACGCCCTCGACCTTTGTGGCCAATTAGACACGACGGCAGTGTTGAGTTCTCCCATGGACTTGGATGGATTTGAGTCTTTGTCTGAAATGTTTGACGCAAATCAGGTTCAAGTGCTTCACTTTCACACCACGTTCTTTGGACAATTTGCCCAACCTCTTGAGCCAATTGATTTGGTGATTGGTGACGTGGCGTGTGAGGATCCTGTTGTGGCACAAGTGTTTCAATCCAACCCTCTTGATGTTTGCAACGCACAAGACTTTGTTTCTGCGTCTGAATTGTGGACCGTGAATTCGGATACCACGTTGACTTCGCAGCCTTTGTATCAGAATACGGATTACGTCGTGCTCCTTGGATCCTCAGGCGCGGGATGCGAGGTGGATGTGAGGTTAAATGGGTTGGCGGTGAGTATTGATGCGTGCTGCACAGTATCTATCGATTATGGCGAAAGCGCCACCGTGCAAGTCTTGGGCTCAGACCCTGAGTTGGGATATGGCTGGACGCCCGAAGACCTTGTTCAAATGGTGGACAATCAGCTTGCCGAGCTGAGCCCTTATGAAACGACCACCTTTGAGGTGACAGGCTACGTTCAGGGTTGTGCGTATGCCGATGCAGTTCTGGTGGCGGTGGGCTCACCGATTGAAGTTCCCAATGCCTTTTCCCCCAACAATGACTCGTTTAATGATACGTGGAACATTTATGGTTTATCCCAGTTTCCTACGTCGACCATTGAGGTTTTTGACCGATGGGGCCAGTCCGTATATCGTTCGGTTGCTTACCCCAATCCATGGGCTGGACAAAACCGCGGGGTGAATGTGCCTGCAGGGACATATTATTATGTGATTCATTTGAATGAACCCAACGCCAATCTTGCCCCCGTGACGGGCTATGTGGCTGTCATCCGATAAACATGAAAAACGCAACAAAAATTCTTTTGGTGTTGGCGATGGCTTCGTGTGGTTTGGTGGCGCAAGCTCAATTTAGCGGTGTCCGATCGCTGTTTTTGATGTCCAATTTGTTGGACAATCCAGCCGCAGCTGGCAATTCACCATGTTTGGATATGCGCATGGGTGTGCGCTCTCAATGGGCGGGATTTGAGGGCGCGCCCCTGACAAGTTTTGCATCACTGTCAGGACGACTTGGCCAAGGCACCACGTTTGCCCACGGCATGGGTGGATACGTGTTAAACGACGACATCGGACCATGGTCCAATACGAGACTAAACCTCGCCTACTCGAGCAAGATTCGGCTGAGTTCGGGCGCCCGCTTGAGCGCTGGGGTTGGCCTCGGCTTGACACAATATCGTTTGGACGTGGGGAGTTTGCGGTTTCCAGAGGAATCTGCAACGGATGACCCCGCGCTGATTGGCAACGCATCTTCTCAAATGGTTTTTCCAACGATGGATTTGGGTTTGTGGTACGAAGACAAGCTCAACTTTGCTTCGCTTGGTGTTCTCAACGTCACGGCAACCACATTGAATGACATCGCTCAAGGGACATCGTCCGGCCGTGTCGTGGTCTTGACAGGTGGACGCTACGTCAAGTTGGATCGTCGCTTTGCATTTAAGCCGGCCGCCCAAATGCGCGTGGCATCTGGACTTCCTGCATCGATTGATTTTCAAGGAACGTTTAGCTTGGATGACAGGATATCCATGGGTTTGGGTTACCGTTCAGGCACGGCCATGGTGGGCATCGTGAACATGAAGTTGTTCGAGTCGATGACGGTGGGATATGCATATGATTTTGGGGTGTCTGCTTTGAATGTTGCGGGTCGCAATTCCCATGAAATCGTGATTTCTTTGACCGCTTGCGACAAGGAAGATCCTTTTTTTGGCACAAGTGGACGTTGTCCAGCGTATGATTGATTGAGATGTATGACACCGTGTCTAAGCGATTGCTCTTTTTGGCTGCCGCCGCGATTGTGGTGGTGACGCTTGGATACACTCAACATCTGTCATCCATCATTCGAAAAGAAGAACAGAGAAAGGTGGACTTGTGGGTGGAGGCGGTCAAGCAGCGAGCAGAATTGGTGTCGTACACCCAAAAGCTCTTTGAGGACCTTGGCGCAGAGGAAAAAAAGAGTGCAGATCGATTGGCAGCGGCATACAGAATCATTCAAGAGGCGCCTGTAGGCACTGATTTGACCTTCGCGGGGGACTTTCTGGTCAACAACAATACTGTGCCTGTGCTCATCACAAACGCAAGGGGGGACGTGATTTACAAAGTCAACGTGGATCCGCCTCCAAGTGGAGTTTCTGAGCGAGACCACTATGACAACATTCGGCGCACGCAAATGAGCCGCAATCCACCCATTCGGTTTGAGGAGGTTGGTCAAACCATTTATTACGCGGAAAGTGTTCGTTTGCGAAAATTGCGCGAGGCCATGGATGAACTCATCGAATCATTCATATCCGAGACTGTCATCAACAGCGCATCTGTGCCGGTTTTACTCATCGATTCTTCAGCGACGAGGGTGGTGAAATCGCAAGGGATTGATTCCTTGCAAGTCAATACGCCTGAGAAGTTAAGAGCGCGATACACTGCGATGGCGGAAGACAACCCACCCATTCCTGTGTATTTGCCAGGGGAGGGTTGGCACGTCGTGTTTTATGAAGAGAGTGCAGTATTGACCCAGCTCAAGTATTTTCCGGTGGTTCAATTGCTTTTGATTGCAGCTTTTTTGCTTGTGGCGTATTTGGTTTTTTCAGCTTCTAGGCGCGCAGAGCAAAATCGGGTATGGGTGGGGATGGCGAAAGAGACGGCACACCAGTTGGGCACGCCCTTGAGTTCTTTGATGGCCTGGTCAGGGTTGCTCTCATCCAAAGGGGTGGCAGAGGAAGCATTGCATGAGATGGACAAGGACATTGCGAGACTTCAAGTTGTCGCAGAGCGATTTTCCAAAATTGGCTCAGAAGCCACCCTCACGGAGGAAAACCCCATTTCTGTAGTTCGTGAGACGGTGGAGTACATGCGTTCAAGGGTGAGCAAGCACGTGGAAGTCATTCCAGAATTGGGTCCCGAGGCGGGCTCTTTACAGTTAAGTCGACCTTTGTTGAGTTGGGTGCTGGAGAATTTGATTCGCAACGCCGTAGATGCTATGGATGGGGAGGGCGTGTTAACGGTGAGGGCGCATTGGAAGGAAGCGACATTTTCCATCGAGGTGGAAGACAATGGAAAAGGGATGTCCAAAGCGGTGGCCAAAAAAGTTTTTGCTCCTGGATTTACGACCAAATCTCGCGGATGGGGTCTGGGTTTGTCTTTGGCGAAACGGATTGTGGAGGAAGTTCACGGAGGACACATTCATGTGGCCTATACAGAATTGAACAAGGGGACATGCTTTCGGATGGTGTTTCAGGCCTAGTCAGTCAGTTAGCGCACGACGAGGACGCGCCCCACTTTTTGTTTTCGAGACAACTTTCCCGCCTCTCGATATTCCCAACGAACGATGTAAGGATACCATCCGTCGGGCAAGTAATGTTCTCCGTCCCCCAACTCTGGGGCACCACCATCCCAAGGCTGATCGGCGTCATTGGTGGCCCAAACAAGCTCTCCCCAACGATTGAAGATTTGAAATGAAAAAACATCCCATTCACAACTGCTTTCGATTTTGAAACCTTCGTTCAAACCGTCGCCGTCAGGAGTGAATGCGTTGGGAATCCACACGTGGCAACCGCAATACTCCTCCTGAACGACGGCCACGGCAATTGCAGAACCACAGGCATTTGTTGCTGTGACGTAATGCTCTCCACCCGCGACATTGTCGAAGAAGCCAGCGCCATCCTCAGTGGACCACGTAAGCGAAAAGGGAATCTCGTAAGGATCTGTGTCCAGTACTGGCAAAAGTTCCGCATGAACCGTCGTGGAGTCGCCCATGCAAATCAAAGGCTCTTCTGCAGAGGCCACCAAGCTCAGATTGGGCAGCACTTCAACATGTACTGTATGCGAATCTTTGCAACCCGTGAAGGTGTCACGAATTTCAACAGTGTACTCACCTTCCTCGAACGCGCTGTAGCCAGACGTCGCAGGCTCGTCATTTACACTCCAAACCCAGCTACCAACAGGCGCGTCCATTTGGGTTGGCCACACGAAAGAATAGGGAGCATCCAAAACACACCTGTTGACCGTGTCGGGTTGTGTGCCTACTGAGGGCGTAGGCCACCAGGTCACGTAGGCGGTGTCGGACTGGGTGCATGCACCAAGCTCAACATTGGCCACAAAAGGACCGGAACCCATCGACGACACAACAGGCAGAGTGGCGTCATCACCTCCTACATTCCATGAGACTGCGTCGACATTGCCAGTGACATTGAGGGTCACCACATCATTGTCGCAAAGGGGCAATGGATTTGACAACCCTGTAGCGATGGGTGGAAGCATGTTGTACGTGAAAGTTGAGGTGGCTTCACATCCATTGTTGTGGATGAGGTGGGCGGTGTACACCCCAGCCCCAGCTTCACTCAGGTCGGTGGTGCCCGAGGGCAAATCCCAAGACACGATGAATGCGTCATTGAAGAGGTCAAACCCGATTTCCCCCGTGGTTTCCCAGCACAGACTTTGAGGAGAGGCGGAAAATGATCCTTCTGGAAGAGGAAGAGTTTGAATTTCTATAGACTGGGGATTGGATTCGCAGCCGCCGATGAGAGAGGTTGCGACGAACGTGCCGCTGCCATTTACAGTAAGCAAATGCGTTTCGGAACCCTCCCAAAAGGCAACGGCGTTCATCGAGGGAACAGCTTCGACTTCAATTGCGTCCCCCTCACAAATCACGATTGGGCCGGCTGTTGGAACCCCGTCAAGCGCAAAGTTGATTTGGGGAAGCGGCTGGAAAGTCACATTGACTTCAAGTGCGGTGCTGCATGCTCCAACCGTCGCGGTTACTTCGTGAATGCCGGGTTCCGAAGTCACGCTCGTTGTGCCCTCCACACCATCCCAGGCAATCGTGGCATTTGGAGCGGCTGTGGCTGACAATGTCGCTTCAGACCCTCCACAGATTGTCAAATCGGAGTCAATCAGAAGTTGCAACGCCGGGTCGAGTATCTCAACGTCAAAGGTTTCGTGGGTGGGGCATCCAGCTGAATTGAAGCCTGTCATGGCGTAGCTGCCGCCAGCAGTTACGTCAATAACCGAATCGTTGGAGGTGTCCCACAGGACATCTACCGTGGGCGTCAGAGGTTGGGCTGTGAAACTGACGGTATCACCAACACAAGCAACCAAGGGGGAGGGTTCTTGGACAGCCAACCCGTCCATGTATGAAGAGTAGTAAAGAGAGTTGTCACAAAAAGACTGCGTGTTGGAAAGACCTCCTGTACTTCCAGTGAATCCCCAAAAAACAAAGGGGTTTCCATCAAACAAGTCTGCAACCAAATCTATGGTAAGGCTGTGCCTCAAACTGCCATCAAAGTAAACTTCGAGCAACATCGTTGCGGCATTCCAAGTGATGTCCAGCGGATAATTGATGCCTGTTTCGATGTTTTCATCGACGGGATGTGCTTGGACAGCTGCGGACAGTTCATTCGGGGAGTTGTGTTGTAGGGAACCATCTCTGAAGATGGCAATGTGATCCGAGGCTGGGTCTGACTGGTTGTCATCACCAGTTCCGGGTGAGCCATCATTTGCGAAGGTGTCAATTTCGATGGCTAAGGAGCGAGATCCAAAAACCCCATTTCCATCTGTAGATCCATATCCGATTTGTGCTCCATTCGTAGAAAGTGGCCCTGAGCTTTCATTTGAGACTTGTTGCAAGACGAAGCAAATTCCATCAGCACCGTTGTTGTTCATTCCGAGGTTCACCTCAAATTCGAGGTGAAAGGAAGCGCCCAAATGAAGAGGACAGGTGTGCCAAGCGGCCCCTCGTTGATTGAAGGCATCAGAGGTGATTTGGATGCAATTGGCTCCGCTTGGCAATGCGTCTTGCACGAGGTTCCATTGACCCCAAACGGCAGATGAGGAATGCAGGGTGAGGAGAAATAGAATTGCCGGAAATCGCGTCACGAGATCATGGTATTGAATAGCTCCGAAAGTTCAGTTGTGAGTGAATGTCGTTCGAAGGAACTACGAATCGATTCTGCAGGGGCAGCTGTGGGATTCTTTAGCCATGCGGCAAGTTTGGTTTTGGCATCGCCATCCCCGTGTGCAACAAATGTGAGGCCCCATTGGTTGCACATGTCCTTTAAGTCACTGCCATTGGGCCCTATGACGAGCAAGGGGAGTCCTGTGGCCAAGCACTCGAAGATTTTTCCAGGAACAGATGCGCGAGCGGAAAGGCTGTCGTTGTGCACGATGAGAAGTGCGTCACATTCGAGCATGGCCTTGACGGCTTCTTGGTGAGGTAGATTTCCATGCCAAGTGAATGGGACTTTAGAGGCCTCGATTTCTTGAAGAACGCTTTCTGAGATGGGGCCGCCAGCGCGAAATGACCAAGGGCTCTGGGCCAAGGCCGCCCATAAGTTTACAGGGTTCCGCGCACCATATAATGCCCCAAAGTGGCCGAGGACAGGTGTTTTCCTGGCAGCGCGAGTTTGGGCTGAGGGCGGAAAGTCGTTTCGATCCCAGCCGTTAGGAACAACCGCGCCTTGACGCTTGTCCTTTACTCCGAGTTCACGTAGCGCGCTTGGAGAGGTAACGACGATGCGGTCTGCAACATCAACCACCTTGCGCTCCATGTCTTGGATTGCCTTTTTGGTTCGGCGGGACAATTGAAAATCGCTTAAGTAGTCCATGGTGGACCACGGGTCTCGGAAATCGGCCATCCAAGGAAGTCCGGTGGCGCGCTTCAGAGCGAGGCCAATGAGGTGGACACTGTGAGGAGGCCCGGTTGTGACAATCAAATCGACAGGGTTGCGCTTCAGCTTCCTCAACAACTTTTTTGTGGTGGGCTTCACCCAGCAGATTCGAGCATCGGGCACAAACACATTGCCCCTTACCCATCGAACGAACCGACCAAGCAACGAGGAGCGACTTCCAGCATCTGAACCTAACCGTGAGGAAGAGTTGCCGACCCCGATTTGATTTAAGAAACGAGAAGGCTCCCAAATTGGAAAACGCCAAACTTCAGCTTCGTCACAAATGTCCGATTTCAAACTGGTGTCTTGGACGGGGACATCGGGGTTTAAAGGGGTCGCAACAATGGGTGTCCATTGGTGCTCGGGGAGCATCTTAGAAAACTTCAACCACCGTTGCACACCACCACCTCCAGAGGGAGGCCAATAGTACGTGATGATTAATACGCGCTTCGTAGCTGTGCCAGAAGAAGCTTGCTCGGCCGAGTTTTTGGGTAGCTTGCCTTCTGTGACTGACATTCCTCAAATTTACGTTCATATTGGGTTGCCGAAGACAGCGACAACGACCTTACAAACTCAGGTATTGATGGGACATCCTGGGTGGGTGTATTTGGGCACACAGTTGCCAAGAGTGCTGAATGCGGACCGAGATTTTATCCAGTTTGCGTCTTTCGTCCATCGTGGAGAAGGCTGTGCAAACGAGGTTGCGTCAAGCTTGATGGCTCGCCACAGGTTGGAGGGGAAACCATTGATGATAAGCGAGGAAAATCTGTGTGTCGGCGCATTTGATAGATATCCTCAAGGCCACCCCCTGGCACAAACCAGGGCCGCGAAACTCGACCGCCTCTGTCAGGTTTTAAAAGACATGGATGCATTGATTTTGGTCAGCCTCCGGCCGTTTAGGCAAGCCGTGTTTTCAGCTTATGTGGAATATCAGGAACATTGGGGCGAAGATGTTTCAGACCGGTCAAATCTCGTGGCAAACAGCGATGTCATGGGGATGTATCGATATGCGGAATTGCGGAACGACCTTGAGTTAATGTGGCCTGAGCGTGTATTCGCCCTCGATTTCTCTGACATTGTTGGCGGTGAATTGAGCTGGCCAGGCTTTTCTTGGCGATCCAACGCACCTTTGCCTAACACGAGAAAGCACCCCAGAGTCGATGGCGGAGTCTTGAGAAAAATTGTACGCAAGCGGCCTTTGATGCCTGCTGCGAAATGGTTAGCACCTCAGATGCCCGGCTTGGCCAAGGCACTCTGGTCTTTTGAATTCGGCCACAATGTTGTGGTGCCTTTTTGGACGGACGAGGTGTGGAGCGAGTTGCACGGTCTGGAAAAGGAAAGTGAACAGGCGCGTAAAGCGTGGTTGGGCCTTAAAGATCCCCGCTGAGCAACACCCTCCAAGCGGAGAGACGCAGGCGACGTAAATCCCAAATGGATTCCAGCTTGTGCCAACGCCCCAAACCTTGTGCATTGCGGCATTTTTTCATTACATCCTGCTGAGCATATGACACCCACGAATCCTCAACGCAAGACAAAGCTTGAACCAGGGTTTGTGCATAGGATTTGACCGCTTGCGTTGTTGGCTTGCAACCATCTGGCGGCACCATTCCAGCCAAGACGTGATGGCAGCCAAGATCAATGCCAGAATGAAGAGAAGCGGCGGCGGGTTGTCCGATGAGGGTGTCAACAGCATGCTTGAACATGTCACGGTATCGAGTCGCGCGAAGATGGGCACCTGTTTGGGACGTGTTTTGTCCTTCCATGCGGTAATACACCAAAACATCACGCACATTGGCCATTTGAGCTCCAGAGCGAGACATCTGTAACCAAAGGGCATAGTCTTCTGCGAGGTGAAAACCACTTGGATATGGATTCGCTTTCATGAATGCCGATTTGGCGATCAAGGTTGGGTGATTGAACGAAGGCCCCCACAGGAGAGAAGCTTTGATGACACTTTGTTTCGTCGGTTTGGACCATACTCGTAGCCCAGACCCAAACACAACCATGGCCGCACCAGCAACGTCAATGTTGGGATGAGCTTGCATATAGATCAATTGCTTCTCAATTCGATCAGGGGGCATACGATCGTCGGCATCCATGCGGATGACATAGGGTGTTGAAGCTTGAGCGACACAAGCGTTGAGGCCAGCGACAATGCCTCGGTTTTGGTCAAAGCGAATGACCTCGTGGGGTCGGGTGAGTTTTTCCGCCACACGTGGCGCCAAGGGAGGGTTGTTTCCATCGTCGGCCAAGATGACGCAGAAGTCCTTTGATGTTTGCGCGTTCAGGTCGGCCAACATCTTTTCGAAGTTTCTGTCTGGACGATAGCATGGAATGATGACTGTGGCGTGCATGGACGGCTGAAAATAACGAATTTGCACTCGGATGACGATGCAGGAACATGTTCGCGAGGTTCAGTTGGGCCTTCGTATGGCCACCCAAAGTTTCCGTGCAAGGCCGCAACGGGTAGGTTGGCTCGTGGGTTCTGGACGGAGTGGGACCACATGGCTTTCGTCACTCTTGAATGCAGATAAGACCATGCGTGAGGTGTTCGAGCCCGTTCACAAATTGCACGCTCCACTCATGTCAAGGAGTCACGAGCATCCGTATTTCAGGGCGGGGTCGACACCAGAGGCTTGGAAAAAGTGGCAATCCGATGTCTTTGAAGGCAGGTACATTACACGGCGAACAGATCGAGACAATGTGGGCAAAAATCCCGCTGGTGCTCGGAAGCTTTTGGTGAAGGATGTTTTTGCATGCGGCATGATTGCCGCAAACCTTGACGCTCACCCCGAGGTCGCCCCAGCTTTGATTATGCGCCATCCCATTGCGGTTGCGTTGTCCAAGCGAGCGCATGCAAACTGGCTTTGGACGTGGTCGCCGGAGTCATTTCTCGAGCAACCTCAATGGGTCGAAGATCATTTGGCCATGCATGTGGACGTGCTCGAACAGGTGGCGCGAGAGGGTTCCGTGTTGGAAAAACTGGTTGCCGTTTGGGCCATACTTCAGCGCTCAGCTCTTCGATCAGCCCCTCCAGAGGCCATGCCCATTTTGCATTATGAATCCACAGTTTTGGACCCTTGGACATCGGTTTCAGCGTTGGCAGAGCATCCTGCGTGGAAGGGCATATTGACAGCGAAGAAGCGTCAGGTTTGCGCTGCGGCCAAAAAGGTGTCGTTTGTTTCTAAATCGACTGATGCAAAAGCGGTTCTAAATTCAGCGAGGTGGATGACCGAAGTCACACCAGAAGAGCGGACGGCCTGTGAGTGTGTTTTGGAGAAAATGGGTGTGGCTGGCTGGCACGATGACAAAGGCCTTCCGATGCCAGATGTGATTCAAGCTTGGCGCGAGGCCCAAATCCCTCCCCTGACGTAATTCAGTGTCTGGGGAAGACCGCCTGACTGCAATCTCTTGAGCGCATAGATGAGAACGAGCCCAAGCCACTGAAAACCCCCAAATACGAGTCTGTGCACGGCCCCCTGAGTGAATGCCGTATCAGCATTAACAACTTGACCCGAGCTTGACTCCGCGTGCATTCGAGGAGCCAAGTCAATCGGGACAATTTGGCTTGAATGTCTCAGAATCTCATTTAAAATCATCACCTCTTCGCCACCATTGGTGTGTGGTGATCCGAGGCCAAAACGTTGGTCGAATTGGATCCCCCATTTGCGAAGAGCATCAGCATTCAATACAAGCTCCATACTGTTGATGCGCTGAATTCGCCTTAGGCTTGCGATTGACCGTCCTTGAATGACAGACAAATCGAGTTTTCCTGATCTCCACGGCGTATTGTGGTCTTTCATCAACCTTGTAACGAAGGCGCCAACATTGTCTCCGGCAACCAGGCTTTGCAAATGCAAGACCAATAAATCGAAGGCTTCCATGTCGAGGGTAATGTCATCGTCAGCCAACAGGACCCATGGCGTGCGAAGCGCGTCGAGGGCGGCATTTCGAGACAAGCTCAATCCAAGAGTGTTGAGGTGGATGATTTGGGCATAGTCGCTTGACCAGTTTAGTGATCTTAACGACAGGCGCCCTTCTTTGCCGCGCATTTGATTGACCAACACGACAGGTATTTGAAGCTTAGATATTTGCTCGATGAGCAAATGGTTTTGGGCCAAGCGACCATCTACAGTGCTTAGTGCAATGCCCAAAGGTGGTTTGTCAGGTTTCGAGTTGGTCGGCATTCAGAGCACAAGTTAGCGGATGGCTTTGCGAGGAAGGGTTCATTGCGCTATTTTTGCCCTCCTCCTGTCAGGGATGCCCGGGTGGCGGAATTGGTAGACGCGCGCGACTCAAACTCGCGTTCCGCAAGGAGTGTGGGTTCGATTCCCACCCCGGGTACAGAGAAGCCGCGAATCATTCGCGGCTTTTTTTGGTAAGAACGAGAACAGAGGACGACCCCATTCCATGAGGGGTCTTGTGTCGCCAGGTACTCTTTCATTCATTCAATCGAGCATGCGTCATCGCGCCCCCACAGCCTTCGAGTGCGTGCCACTGCGTAGTAACCCCAACCGGGCACAACGCGCAACAAATACTTCCAGGGAGGCTGTGCATATGGAGCCAAAGCACGAAGACCACGGTGACCGACGTGAACATTTCCGCTCGAGTCAACCACCACCACTCCGGTCAGTGGCGGTGTGCAAAGTTCTGTCGGAAGGGCACTTCGAGCTTCCTCGCTTTGAAGCGGCAAGCATGTCACACCAGGCACGTGTTGACGTACCCATTTGACAGATCCTTGGCAAAGATGACAGGGCCCGTCATAGTAGAGTGTCGGCGCAACCATACTGCAAAGCTATTTGAAAGAGAGGAGGTACATTGCACTTATGAATCTGATGTTGTCTCGAGGATGCTTGTTTGCCTTCAACATGGCCTTATTGATTCTTCAAGCTGGCGCCCAATCCATCACCCAACCCAACCTGCCTGAACACGGCTTCTCTTTCATCTATGGCGTAACAAATGTTCAGCCTCAGGGGTTTGATTGGTCTTCCGTGTCTTCTCTTCAAAACGTCAATTTTGACTTTGTTCCAGCGGACAGCACAGCGCATGCAGAAGCCTATCCAAATGCCGACTTCTCTCAGCAGGTTGTGGTGCCGACCGGGGGACTCAATGAAAATTTTTATGAATATAACCCGGACTACTTCGGGTTTTGGGGCGGTGTAGATGGTGCGACAGGCGTTCAAGTGGTGCACCCAGAGCCTGTGGAGTACCTCTCTTATCCAATGGGTGTGGGAGACGTTCACTTCGACAGTTTGACGTTTGAATTTTTGGTCAATGGATTGTCTTACACACGAGATTTACAGGTGCACATGGAGGGGGCGGATATAGGCACACTGCAATTGCCCAATGGGCTGTCTTTTCAAAACACACTTCGCGTGATGGCGGTGACTCAAGTCCACGACAGCACAGTCATTTCCTCCACGCATTTGCTTACCTCGGGGCATCAGTATTGGACACAGGACATGCCTTTGCCAGTGGCTCAAACCTACACCCTCACCCAAGTGGTAGATGGGGACAGTTCAGTTGTGTTGTCAGGAGCAGAATTTGTGGTCGATGCCACGGCCAATTTTGATTTGCCCGTGGCAAGCGCATTTCACGCCTTCCCTTCGCCTGCCAAAAACAGTTTGACCGTTTCAGGATCAGTCGGTTCATGGGTGCGTGTTTTGGACTTGCAAGGCAGGACGTTGCAACGCCGTCAACTGCTGTCGGAACGAGAATTGTGGGACGTGTCTTCTTGGCCAGCAGGCATGCACGTCCTCAATGTGGAGGGCACCCGTAACAAT
>DCBH01000049.1:1939-3884 GCA_002313415.1 Flavobacteriales bacterium UBA1112 | reverse complement strand
GCGAACAAATATCCGATGTGAGCTCCTAGGCTTCCCAAGATGTTGTGGTACGCTTCAAGTTCCTCCGTCAATCCAGAGTTTTGAATAATACGGATGTCCGGGGCCCCTGTGAAAAGCGCGGAGAAAATGGAAAGGGCAAAGACCAGAGACAAGCCAAGTGAACAAAGACCCAAGACTGAACGCGTTCTCTCATCTGCCCATATCTCTTGAATCTGAGAAAACAATCTGAATTGAAAACGAGTCGCATTTTGTTTTTTGGAGGCACTTCTTCTGCGACTGGTTTTGGTCGCTTTTCCCTTTGCGGGGGGCTTTTGGTCTTTCAGAAGGATGTTCTTGGCCATGGGTTCTACGAATCTAAACGCCTTTGGCACGTTGGAATTGTGACCATGAAAGGCTTCTTCACGCAGAGGTGTGCAAAAGGGCGTTGCGCTGAACCTCTGAATTCGCTATCTTTGGCCTCCCAATTCTTGAAACCATGGCGAAGAAAGGCAACCGCGTACAGGTGATTTTGGAATGCACTGAGCACAAAGATTCAGGCATGCCGGGGACGTCTCGCTACGTCACTACGAAGAATCGCAAGAACACTCCAGACCGCATGGAGATGAAAAAGTTCAATCCTGTGCTTCGTCGTTATACGATGCACAAGGAAATTAAGTGAGGGGAATTAAACCATTGATAATAAGTAACTATGGCTAAGAAAACAGTGGCATCATTGCAGACCGGAGGAGGTCGCCAGCACACCAAAGTGATCAAGATGGTTCGAAGCCCCAAGACGGGAGCTTACACATTCAAGGAAGAGGTGGTCCACAACGACAATGTGAAGGCTTGGTTCGCCAAGAATTGAATCGAGGCAACACTTCACCACGCATTACGGATGGGTTGGTTTCTTCGTGAATCCGGCCCATTTTTTTGTCAAACCACCCTACAAATCAGCGTCACATGGGATTTTTCAAGCGGCTTTTTGGCCAAGAGGAAAAGGATTCGCTTGACCAGGGCTTAGCGAAGTCCAAGCGGTCAGTCATGAATCGCATTTCGCGGGTGTTCACAGGACGCCGGCGGATTGACGAGGATTTGATGGATGATTTGGAGGAGGCATTGATTCTGTCTGATGTAGGTGTGGATACAACAGAGGCTGTTTTGCAGCGCTTACGCAAGCGCGCCACTTGGGAAGCGTACGTGGACCAGCAGGAATTGATGTCCATGCTCAGGGAGGAGGTGCTTGGATTGATCACGAAGGACGATGGCAGCACAATGACTGATGCGACAGGTTACGAAATCACGCGTGGCGACGGCCCACACGTCATCCTTGTCGTCGGAGTCAACGGCGTGGGCAAAACCACGTCCATTGCCAAACTTGCCCACCGATATAAATCGCAAGGTTTTCAAGTTGTGCTGGGAGCGGCGGACACGTTTCGTGCAGCCGCAGTAGATCAATTGAAAATATGGGGGGAGCGCGTGGGAGTTGAGGTGGTGTCGCAGGGGATGGGCGCAGATCCAGCAGCAGTGTCCTACGATACGCTGCAGGCAGCGGTGAAGCGTGAGGCTGACTTGGTCATTGTTGACACAGCAGGTCGTTTGCACAACAAAGTGAATTTGATGAATGAACTCGGCAAGATCAAGCGTGTCATGTCCAAGGTTCTGCCCGCAGCGCCTCATGAGGTTTGGCTTGTGTTGGACGGATCGACAGGTCAAAATGCCCTCGAACAAGCCAAACGCTTTGCCGAGGTCACAGATGTGACGGGGCTTGTTTTGACCAAGCTTGACGGGACAGCGAAGGGCGGGGTGGTACTCGCCATTTCAGACCAGCTTAAAGTTCCCGTTCGGTTTGTGGGTGTTGGTGAAAAGATGGAAGACTTGCAAGAGTTCCAGCCCATGGAATTTGTCGACAGCTTGCTTCCTGTAGCCTTCGATTCATGAGCTTGCGTTCTTCCAAGTTTCTCGGGCT
>DCBH01000049.1:0-1548 GCA_002313415.1 Flavobacteriales bacterium UBA1112 | reverse complement strand
TTCTTGCTAGAACTTGACGCCGCATCGTTGAAATGACATCCATGCCTACCCTGAATTCATATCCAATTATGGAGCGCTTTCCCACCCTTCAAGGAGAGGGGGTTTGGACAGGGCATGCATCTTGGTTCATTCGGCTTGGGGGATGCGATGTGGGTTGTGCTTTTTGCGATGTAAAGGAGAGTTGGTCTGTTGACGCCCATCCCCACATCAACGTTGATACGCTGGTTCAAGAGGCAGTGGAATCTGGTTTGCCGAGGGTGATTGTGACAGGAGGGGAGCCCACCATGCATGACTTGGGGCCCTTGACCAAGGCGTTGCGGTCAAAAGGTTTGGCGACACACATTGAAACGAGCGGTACGGGGCCTGTCAGTGGTCAATGGGATTGGGTGACATTGAGCCCCAAAAAGATCAAGGCTTGTCGCGATGAATGGTATCAGAAAGCCGATGAACTCAAGGTTGTGGTGGTGAACAGCCACGACCTCATTTGGGCTGAAGAGCACGCGGAGAAATTGAGTTCAAGCACTGCTCTGTATTTGCAGCCTGAGTGGAACCGTCGGGAAAGGATGATGAAGAAGGTATTGGCTCACATTCAGGAGCATCCGCAGTGGCGACTTTCAGTTCAAGTCCACAAATTCATTGGCCTTCCTTGAAAGACAAACTGATTTTTTCAGTTTTGGGCTTGGCCTGGCAGCAGAGAACCAAGCCTTCGCTAATCTCTTTGTGACTTAACGCAAAGTCTTGGTCTACAACAACTTCACCTTCATTGACTGAAGCTCTGCATGACCCACAAACGCCTCCTCGACAAGCTTGTGGTGCTTCAAGGCCACGATTAGATATGGCTTCTATCAGGGTTTCTTCGTTGGGATGATATGTGAAGCAGATCGACTTTCCGGCATATTCCGCGGACACCTCACATACTGGAATCTCCGGTGCATCGAGATGCGGAGGGTGATGAAAGTCCTCGTACCGAATGTCCTCTGTTGGAAAGTCAACCAATTCCAAACCTCGCAAGACGCTTTCTTTCATTTTGGAGGGTCCAGAAAGCAATACTTTTTTCGGCAAAGAAGTAGACAACGAATGGTAGAAAGCGCTGACTTTACTCGCTGTAATTCTTCCATTGTACATGTCGTCGTCGAGACTTCCGTCACTGAGAATATGGCGGATGGTTACGCGTGGATGGCCTGCCCATGTTTCCAATTCCTCGCGAAGCAGGATATCTGCAATGGTCGAGTTTCCGTAGAAGAGACTGACTTCATGTTTGACATCACTGTTCATCACGTGCTGCAGGACACTGAACAGGGGAGTAATTCCTGCGCCAGCTGCAAACATGACAAAATGGTTGGGCTCATCATTCCAAGAATCAGGAAAAAGCCGACTCTGAGGGGGGTATGCCATCAATTCCATGCCCTCGGTGAACTCTCTGTTGATAAAGGCACTCCCAATGGAACGACCCGTTTCCTTGACCACGACCTGTGGCAGTGGGTCGTGTGGGCCTTGGACCAGACTGTATGACCGGTTAAGAACTGGATCTCCACAGGGCAGACAAAA
>DCBH01000031.1:4430-5248 GCA_002313415.1 Flavobacteriales bacterium UBA1112 | reverse complement strand
GTTGAACGTTTGCAAGCTCAGTCCAACCGCAACATGGAAATTTACTCTATTCCCGTAGTGGTCCACGTCATTCATCGCGGATCACCAGTGGGCGTAGATGAGAACATCAGCGACGCACAAATCTTGTCTGCCATTGAAGGGATGAACGATGATTTTCGCAATCGCTATGGTGAATCGGAAGAAGGCAACGGGACGGACACATTCATTCAATTTGAAATGGCCCGACGCACACCCGATGGGGAACCCACCAATGGCATCATCCGTGTCAATGGAAACAGT
Source organism: Flavobacteriales bacterium UBA1112 (assembly GCA_002313415.1). Lineage (GTDB taxonomy): Bacteria > Bacteroidota > Bacteroidia > Flavobacteriales_D > Sanyastnellaceae > UBA11663. Next base: position 4,969 of record DCBH01000031.1, on the reverse strand, counting down.
GTACCCGGTTATGCCCTGCACGGCATCGGCAACGATCAAGATGACAATGCCGCAGATCAAACGGCAGTCAAAGAGTTGACCACCTGGTATGGTGAAGATTACATCAACATTTTTGTCGTCCCAGAAATCAACGGCAACGACGGCGGCAACGGCATTCAAGGGTATGCTTATTTGGGCCCAACAGGAGATGCCCGCGACGGGATTGTCGTGCTTTACAATGCGTTTGGCCTTGAAGGAGAATTGAAGCCTGGGCGCACCCTGAACAAAACCATTACACATGAGATGGGTCATCACCTGTCACTGTATCACACCTTTTCCAACACCACTTCTTGCTCTTCTGAAACAAATTGTGAAACGCAAGGCGATCTTATATGTGACACACCTGCTACAATTGCGAACAGTTTTGGGTGTACAGATCCAACCTGCGATGGCGCGCAAGTTGAAAACTACATGGACTACGCACAGGAAACTTGCAAGAACATGTTTTCAGAAGGACAGCGGACGCGAATGCGTGGCTGTTTGGAATCGTCGAGATCAAG
>DCBH01000031.1:0-4005 GCA_002313415.1 Flavobacteriales bacterium UBA1112 | reverse complement strand
CCCTTCAGTCATCGTAACCAATTATGGTACCGAAACCGTGGCTGGATTTGAATTGACCACATCCATCAATGGACTTGATTCATTTACCACAATTCATCAAGATATTCTCACATCCGGTGCAAGCGTGCAGGTGATGTTGCCAGAATTGTCACTGGCTACTGACACCAACGAATTGAATCTCAATGTCAAGCTTTTAAACGGTCTGCAAGACGACTTTGCCGACAACGACGAAAGCATCGAACGAATCATACTCGAGCAGAGTGACTATTGGACCTTTTCGCTGAATACAGATGCCTGGGCCAACGAGATCAGCTGGCGCATCGAAGACGTCGATGGCGAAGCCCTCATGCAAGGCGGAGACTACCCAGTCGGAGCTGATACATATGTCCATTCGAGTTGTGTCCCAGTAGGCTGCTACACTTTGATTATGGAGGACATCAATGGAGATGGGCTCTGTGCGATGGATTTTGACAACGATGGCATTTGCGACTTCGGTGGAAGCATGATTCTGACCAACGCATCAGGAGATGTGCTGGTTGAATTGGACAACACAAACAACGACTATGGTTCTCAAGGAGTATGGGAAGTTTGCGCCATTCAGGCTACTGACATGGAGGGTTGTGGTGACATGAACAACAATGGCATTTGTGATGCGTCTGAAATTTCTGGGTGCCAAAATATTCAGGCGTGCAACTACATCCCCGGGGCCCTATGGGACGACGGCAGTTGCACTTTTGCAGAGCTGTATTACGATTGTAATGGGAATTGCAACTGTGACTTGGACGGCGATGGCATATGCTGTGAACTGGAAACCGATGGCTGCACCAACAGCGAGGCTTGCAATTATTCTGCCAATGCGTCAAATGACGATGGATCTTGTGAATTCACGTCTTGTGCCGGTTGTACAGATTCAAATGGGTGCAATTACGATGCAAACGCAACCATATCCATCGAGTGTGACTTTCCCCCACTCCATTACGATTGCAACGGCAATTGCAACAACGATTCTGACAATGACGGGATTTGTGATGAATTGGAGGTGGCTGGTTGCGATGATGAAAGTGCCTGTAACTATGAAGTCACTGCAACAGAAAACGACGGATCATGCACCTATGCCGACACCTTTTACAACTGCGACGGCAACTGCAGCAACGACATCGACGAAGATGGAATCTGTGATGAAATGGACGACGACGTGTCTGTTGACGGCTTAGGCGACTTTGGAGAGTCTTCTTCCTTGAATTTATTCCCCAATCCAATGAGCCCTGAGCAAAGCATGCTCTTTGTATCGGGCTTGGACAACGACCAAACAACCATACGTGTGTTTTCCTCAGATGGACGAGTTGTTTGGCAGGGGAATGGCATTGTAAAAAATCCGGGGGTGATTGGATATCCGATACGAGAATCCATTTCACCAGGCACCTACTTCATTCAAGTGGTGACCTCCTCCCCTTCTGGAAACATCCCATTGTTGGTCTGGTGATAGGGTTTGGTTCTGCCAGGAACCAATGGAGATGACGGCCTGCGCTTTGTGCGTAGGCCGTTTTGATTTGTCAGGTTTTTGGCATTTTTGCCCAAATCCGCCCTACAATGAAACCATTGCTTGCTTCCCACCTCTTGCTTCATGCAGTATTTACCAACGACGCTGTTGTCCTTGGACTCCTAGCTGGCGCATTAGGTTTGGTGTTCTACACCCATTCTTTGCCACAATTCAAGCGTTTTTACACCTTTGTTCCTGCGCTTTTGATGTGCTATTTCATTCCCGCAGGACTGAACTCCCTAGGCATCGTGAATGGAGAGGAAAGCAACCTCTACTTCGTGGCATCTCGGTACCTGTTGCCAGCAAGTTTGATTCTGCTCTGTTTGTCCATTGACCTGAAGGGCATTTATAACCTCGGTCCCAAAGCAATCATCATGTTTTTTGCAGCTACACTAGGGATCGTCGTGGGCGGTCCACTTGCACTTTGGTTCGTTGGGCAATCGGATCCCAGCGTGCTCGGTGGCGATGCTCCTGATGCTTACTGGCGTGGATTGAGCACGGTGGCGGGCAGCTGGATTGGGGGTGGTGCGAACCAGGCCGCGCTTAAAGAAATCTCTGATACCCTTGACTCACAATTCTCCATCATGCTCATTGTGGACGTCTTCGTCGCCAACTTGTGGATGCCTTTCCTTTTGTTCGGTGCAGGCATTCGAGAGAAAATCGACGGCTGGCTTCAGGCAGATGCCTCCTCGGTCAACGAACTCCAAAACAAAGTTGAACTGCTACAAGCCAAATCAGCGCGCATACCGAGCTTCCCAGACTGGATGGTCATTGTGGCGATTGCCTTTGGTGGGGTTGCCGTATCGCATTTGGTCGCGGACAACGCCTCGATCGCATTGTCTTCTTGGCTCAATCAGACCTTGGCGACCGATCCAGATTCACCAGCCATTTATCTGTCATCCATTACAAAAGGTTTCTTTTGGTTGGTCGTGACGGCCACTGCCATTGGCATTGCTTTGAGTTTCACTCCAGCCAAATCTTATGAAGGTGCAGGCGCAAGCAAAATGGGGTCTGTATTCCTCTATGTCCTGGTCGCAACCATCGGAATGAAAATGGACATTGGGAGCCTGATTGAAAACTGGGCGATGTATGGCAGCGCCGTGAGCATTGGCTTGATCTGGATGCTGGTCCACATTGTGGTGCTGCTTGTGGCAGCCAAACTGATCAAGGCTCCGTTCTTTTTTGTTGCCGTGGGCTCGCAAGCCAATGTAGGAGGTGCGGCGTCGGCGCCCATTGTGGCGAGCGCCTTTTCACCCGCTCTTGCACCTGTTGGAGTTCTCCTTGCCGTTTTGGGTTATGCCGTGGGCACCATTGGGGCCATCGTCTGCATGGAGTGGATGCACGCCCTATCCATGTAAACTCCCAAAAATGAGCCTTTGCTTGTACGAATTTGTCGGCAATGGATGCAACGTCGAAAGCGTCGTACAAACGGGTCAGAGACCCTGACACCTCTTTTATGACCGCGTGGGGCCTTTTTTGACCTCCTTGGCCTTTGCCGACAAATAGTGTTCGTTGTGTTCGTTAGGAGGCATTTCAATGGGTAAAATCTCCTCAACTTCAATTCCTGCCTTTTGCAAGTCATAAACCTTATCGGGGTTGTTCGTCAACAAACGAATGGCCTCCCAACCGAGAACCCTTAAGATGTCAGCAGCAACATCAAATCGACGGGAGTCACGCTGATGCCCCAAATGTTCGTTGGCTTCATAAGTATCAAGACCCGCGTCCTGGAGGTTGTAGGCCTTCAGCTTTTCTACCAGTCCTATACCCCTGCCCTCTTGCCTGAGGTAAATCACGGCTCCACCTTCTTGTCCTACCTGCTTGAGGGACGCATCGAGTTGCGGTCCACAATCACATCGAAGTGACCCCACCACATCCCCTGTCCAACACTCAGAATGTACACGAACCAGTGGCAATCCGTCAGGCTGCTTTTTGGAACAAAGAACGAGATGAGGTTGAGTACTCACGCCACTTTCAAATGCGTAAACTTCAAAATCTCCAGACTTTGTCGGCAGTCGTGTCGACACAAGTGGCTTCATGACCGAAAGATAGTCGTCGAACAACAACACAAACCACACCAATCCGAACTAAGCGCCAAAAAAAGTAGGGCAAGCGACACACTCTGAAACTCAACTTGCATCTTTCAAGTCAAGTCCCAAACCGCAATTGTTTGTGCAGAAAAAAGCGCCGACTCTCGTCGGCGCTTTCATCATCCCGTGCGGGATTCAATTTCCATTCTTAAATCAGAGGTCTTCACAAGCTTGACCAAACGCAACGAGGAAGTCGAGCAAATCGGCAGACCCAATTTCACCATCTCCATTCGAATCGAATGGACAGGCTCCTCCGGAGCAAGGCTCGAATACACATGACCCATCGTCGCTGTTTGCGTAAGCAACATAGTTCTCTGCGCTCGCGTCGGTGCAGCCAGAGAAGATGCATGAACCATCTTCAGCCGTGTTCACGGCATC
>DCBH01000040.1:6381-11271 GCA_002313415.1 Flavobacteriales bacterium UBA1112 | reverse complement strand
GGCGAGGGAGGAAATGAGTAAGCTCTACGCGCATCCTATCTACGCAGAACACCTCGACAACAGAGGGGGAGACCAGACGGTCATGTTGGGTTTTTCTGACGGCACGAAAGACGGAGGATATCTGCGCGCCAATTGGGCCATTTATCGCGCGAAACAACGCCTGACCGACGTCAGTCGGGAGTACGAGCGTACGGTGATGTTTTTTGACGGCCGAGGAGGACCACCCGCGCGGGGCGGCGGCAATACACATCGATTCTATGCCTCCTTGGGACGCGACATTGAAAATCGTGAAATCCAAACGACAATTCAGGGTCAGACCATTTCCTCGAATTTTGGCATTCCCAAATCGGCGGGATTCAACTTGGAGTTGCTGTTTACAGCAGGGGTGAAGAATCGATTGTTTGACGTGGAGGAGACCCGAATCCTGCCGGAAGACGAGGCGTTGCTTGACGAGCTTGGGTCCACCTCCCATGCGCATTACCTCGGCCTGCGGAATCGCCCCGAGTTCACCGACTATCTCGCGACATTTGGCACGTTGCGATACTATGGCGAAACCAACATTGGCAGCCGTCCGACCTCGCGTGACAAGAACAACGACTTAAATTTCAACGATGTGCGGGCCATCCCGTTTGTAGGGTCTTGGTCGCAGCTGAAGCAAAATGTCCCGGGGTATTTTGGACTTGGAACGGCCCTTGAGGCCTTGGACCGTGATGGTCGCCTCGACGAAGCTGCAAGCTTGTATCGGCGCAATGCATTTTTCCGGACTCTTGTCGAGAATTCCATGCAGTCCATGATGAAGTGCGACTTCAGATTGACTGCGCATCTCGCCTCACATCCTCGATTCGGCGCATTGTGGAATTCTGTGCACGAAGAGTACGAGCGAACACGCATCCTCGTCCTTGCGATTACAGGCCAACACGAACTGATGGAAACGTCGCCGTCCATTCGTGAAAGCATTCGGTTGCGGGACAGCATCATCATGCCGCTGCTTGTCATTCAGCAGTTTGCCCTCACAGAAATGGAGCGCCAGCAGTCATCGGATGCCGAGGCGGACTCTGATTGGACTCCTGAGCTTCTTCGCAAGCTGATCATTCGAACGATGTACGGCATCGTGAATGCCAGCCGAAACGCGGTATAATCCACAATTGTGCGCAACGAAAAATCCCGACCAGGCTTGCACCTCGGTCGGGATTTCTGCGGGCAAAAAAGTCGCCTAGTCAGCTCAATCACTTGCCGCCTTCGGGCTCACTCAGTTGCGGCTCTTCGAGCACGTCGGCTGGTTCATCGGTGGCGTAGACGAAGTCCATTTCTTCAATGAGGTTGGTGCATCCCGCATACTTGTCGAGGAGCCACATCACGTATCGGATGTCCACCGAGATGGTGCGCTGGAGTTGAGGCTCAAAAGCGATGTCACCACTCATGGCTTCCCAGTTCCCATCAAATGCAAGACCGATGAGATCGCCATCGGCGTTCATCACGGGACTGCCCGAATTGCCGCCTGTGATGTCTGTCCCATGGATAAAGCAAACCACGAGCTCTCCGTTCTCGTCCGCGTAAGGACCAAAATCGCGAGCCTTGATGAGCCTCTCGAGGCGCTCAGGGACGATGAATTCGGGGTTGCTGTTGTCCTTTTTTTCTAAGATGCCGTTGGCGGTCGTGACAAAGTCGTACTGCACCGCATCAGCTGGCTTGTATTCACCAACGGGACCGTAAGTGAGTCGCATGGTCGAGTTGGCATCTGGGTAAAACGCCTTCTCGGACATCAACTCTCGTAAGCCGCGTACAAACAAACGGTAGCCACGGTCGAATTTATCTTGAATTTCAGGAGTTGTACCCTGGCTGTAGCGCTCGTAGATGCTCATGGACATGGCAATGGCAAGGTCGTTGTCAAAAGTCTTCTGCTTCGGATTTTCCAAGAAAGCGGCAAATGCCTCAGCGCTGCGCAAAGGGGACTTGTTGTAAATCTTAGAGGCATAGGCTCCAAAGTCACCTTTGTATTTGTCTTGGACAACTTTGAATTGCGACGGCCACAAAGCGGGGTCAATGTCGTCGCGGTATTTGGTGAGCATGTTTACAAACAACTCACGGTCTGTCTCCATGTCGTAGTCCTTGAAGTGGGAGTCGGCCAATTCTTGCATCACAGCCTTGGTTCCTTCCACAGTCTCTGCGTCTTCGGCCCAAAGTCCATCTCCACGGAATCCAGCGCGCAGGCCAAACAAGACGATGTCGCTGCCCAACAAGCCGGCCTCACGGGCATACACTTCGCCCCGAACGGTGGCATCTGTACTTGCGTAGTAATCTGCAATCAAGTCAAGGGCTTCCCCATACAGCGCGGTGCGCTCTGCATCTTCGTTCACCCAACGGGCAAAAAGGGCTTCGAGTTTTCTCTTTTGGGCTTGAACCTCAAGTCTCTTGAGGCCTTTGGTCTGTCCAATGTAGTACTTCCAGTAGTTGGCAGTTTGTGCGTATTTGGCCGCGTACTTGATGCGAACAGCTTTGTCTGCATCCATGTGGCTCTTCATGGTCTTGAGCTTGACGTCGCGGCACTCCACCACCGAAGGGTTGTAAAGGTCAATGGCCTGTTGTACGCCCCAGCTGCTCAGGAACCGGTCGGTACTTCCGGGATAGCCCATGATCATGGTAAAGTCCCCTTCATCCACTCCGGCCATGCTGATTTTTAAGTGACGCTTGGGTGTGTACGGGACGTTGTCCACGCTGTAGCCCGCGGGGTTGTTGTCGGCATCAGCGTAAATGCGAATCATGCTGAAGTCACCTGTATGACGCGGCCACATCCAATTGTCGGTGTCACCACCGTATTTGCCTACGCTTTCTGGTGGGGCAGCCACCAAGCGAATGTCGTTGTAATCTTGGTAAGTGAATACATAGAACTCGTTGCCGTAGTACATCGACTTCATGTCGTAACTGTAATCGGGGTTGGCCGACATGTATTCGCCTTGAATGGTCTTGAGTTCATTGGCCACAGCCGCCGCACGTTCACCCTCTTGCATGTCATCGTTGACTTGGGCGAGGACCCTTTCGGTGACGTCGTCGATGCGAACGAGGAAGCTTACAAAGAAGTCGTCGATGTGCATTTCTTGATCCTTGGCTTTGGCCCAGAATCCATCGGTCAGATAGTCGTTCTCAGGCGTACTGAAACTTTGAATGGCACCGTAGGCACAGTGATGATTTGTGAGCACCAGGCCCTGTGAGGAAATGACTTCAGACGTGCAACTTCCTCCGTTTAAACGGACGATGGCATCTTTCAGAGAAGCATTGTTGATGTCGTAAATGTCCTGTGCGCTCAAACGAAGGCCGGCTTCTTGCATGCTGGCTTCGTTGATTCGTTGAAGCATGTGGAGCAACCACATGCCTTCGTCGGCGCGAGCCGAAGAGAAAAGGAGCAGGAATGCTGCTGCGAGGGTGGTAAATCGTTTCATGTCGATCAGGTTGTGTTTGGTGTTCTAAAATGTCATCGCACCGAATGGGCGTCTGCCTGCCAGTCGGCGGCGCCTGCCATTCGTTCAATGCGTGTGTAAAGTTCGTTCAAGTCAGGCCCCCCATATCGGTTGAAGACCGTCTTTCCTTCAATGGTGATGATGTTGGCAGGAAGGTCCATGACTTTGGGGTCGTCGTATTTGGTCTGCAAGGTGTCAAAACCCATGTCCGAGGCCAAATCTGCGACCATGCGCCACATGCCGACGTCCACCTTTGCACGGTGCAAGCCTTGAGCCAGAGATCGTCCCAAGGCTTCTTCACAAAATCTTCCTACTGTCAAGGTTGCCTCCCCGGTATTCAGCACTGAAAGCTCATAGACGGGGCATTGCCCAAAACATGGCGTCCGCTGCAAGCCAACCAAAATCTGCACATCCATGGCCGTGTCTTTGGTTTCTCGACACCCCATGAATGCCAAGCATGTCATGAGGACAGCAATCAAGCGTTTGAACCGCATCACTTCTTTTTTCGTTTTGAACGCACCTCATTTTTTTTGCGTTCTGTCTCTTTTTGCTTCTTTTCTGCTTCTTTGGCAGCTTCCCGAAGACGTTCCATGAAGCTCGGTTTGGTTCGGTCCTTGGCCTTGCTTTTGTTGTCCTCGATTTTAGAACGGATTTTTTCCTCATTGATGAAGAAACGCTTGATGGCCAACATCTGACCGATGGAGGTGACGTTGGCAGTGAAGTAGTACAAACTCAATCCCGAGGCGAAGCCGTTGAAAAAGAACAGCATCGTAAATGGCATGATGGTCTGTATGGTTTTCATGTCTGGCATCCCAGGCTGTTGTGGCATGTTCTGGTTGGCCATTGTCATGCGCATGTACACGAGCATGGATGCGGCCATGAGAAGGGTAAAACCACTTACATGGGCGCCGTAGAATGGGATGCTGAAAGGCAAATCCACCAAGCTGTCGTAAGCGCCTAGGTCATCTGCCCAGAGAAACGATTGACCACGCAAATCAATGTTCGATGGGAAGAAGCGGAACATCGCATACAGAATGGGCGCTTGCAACAAGGCCGGCAGGCAACCTGCCATGGGATTGACACCCGTGCGGCGATACAGCTCCATGGTTTCCTGCTGCCGTTTCAACGCATCCTCAGAGTTTCGCTCGTTGATTTCATTCAGCTCAGGACGCAGAACACGCATCTTCGCAGAGCTCGTGAAGTTCTTCCATGTGATGGGGAAGAGTGCGCTCTTGATGATCAAGGTCAAAACCAAGATGATGAGTCCAAGGTTGCCGATGTATTGCGCAATGAAACCATAAATGGGCAGGATGATGCTTCGATTGACCCACCCAAAAATCCACCATCCGTAATCGATGATGCGCCCCACTTCGTACAAGCCTGTGACTTCAAGCTCGGCGAGGTCATTGGGTCCAAAATAAAAATGCAAAGGCTG
>DCBH01000040.1:3530-5996 GCA_002313415.1 Flavobacteriales bacterium UBA1112 | reverse complement strand
AGGACATTGGCAATGCGTCCTCCTGGTGCAAAGGGCTGCGGACTGCTGACGAGGGCTGAGAAATAATTCTGTTTGAAGGACAGCCAAGACAATCTTTCTTCAAGGACCTCCTCATCTTCCGCGCCATCGCTCAGGTAGTCGCGCTCCTCGCCAAGTTCTAGGTAGTAGATGGCACTGTGCTGGCGCTCCCATTGCAGTCCCTTTTCGTTGCGTTGACCTACCGCATTCCAGGTGAATGTGCGATTGAGTTTCGTCACATTTTCTACGCCAGAAAAGCCGACATCTGTTTTCACTTGGTATCCATCGAGGTTGTGGACAAGACGAATTGACCTACCCGGAGCCACGGTGGCTTCCACGACCAATTGGGTGCTTGATTGGGTGACAATTTGGAAGTGCAAGTCAGAAAAGCCGACTCGTCCCACTCCAGATACGTCCCAAGAAACATTCATCTCTGACAGGCTCCGTTCCCACAAGCTCACAGGTTCGTCAGAACCGTAGCGTGTGTACCCGTCAATCAAGGTCGCTTGGACGGGCAAGCCTCCGCGTGTGTTGAAGACAACACGAATCTGATCGTTCTCCATGACAATGTCACGGTCTTTTCCGCTTACAGCGCCACCAAACATGCCATAGCGACGCTGCAGCTCGGCAGTCAAATTGTCAAGAACTTCTGATGCTTCCCCAAGGGAGGTGCCATTTTGAAGCGCCTCCATGGTCGCGCGTTCGGCTTGTGCTCTCTTTTCATCTAGCCTTGCAAGACTGTCTTGTGAAATGGCCTCTGCTTCTTGCTGGGCTTCCCATGCAGCGATTTCGTCACTTGAAGGGGTGATGTAATACTGGTAGCCAAACAGCAGGGCCATCATCAAAAGCAGCCCGGTGATTGTGTTGCGATCCATGAGTGTGCGAAGTTAGGACATGGAGCGGCCTTGGTGAGGGATTTAAAAAGCAGGATTTACCAACGATGGCCCTCCTCACTCGTCCACAATCCGCGCAGTTTCATGGCTTGCTCAAGGAGGTTTCGAACGCATCCTTGACCACCTCCTTCAGGCACGACCCAGTCGACGGCGTCCCTCACTTCCGCCACGGCATCGAAGGGACAGGAGCTGAGTCCCACGGCCTGCAACGCCTTGAGGTCATTCAAGTCATCTCCCATGTACGCGATTTGGTCCAAAGTCAACTCGCGGCGGGCAGCAATGGCCTGGATGACTTCAAGTTTGTCGGATGCTCCGAGGTGCACCTCCTGGAGGCCCAAACCTTCCATTCTCCATCGCACGGGTTCTTCCTTACCGCCTGTAATTACTGCCAAATCCAAGCCTTGCTTCACAGCCCACTGTACCGCAAATCCGTCCCGGGCAGATGCGGTTCGCGCCATGCTTCCGTCGGGCATGAGATACACAGTCCCATTGGTGAAAACACCGTCATAATCGAAGGCAAACAGCTTGATGGAGGAGAGTTGGCTCTTGTAATTCATTCTCGATGTCTTTTGGCAATGTGTTCGGCGATGGAATCGTAGACGTCGCGCATGTCCTTGGGTATAAGTTCGCGATGGCGTTGAAGGGTTGTTTCATCACCGCGTTTGGCGGGGCCTGTCTGACGTTCTCTTGCATCGCCATTGAGTCCACCTTGCGTAAGGCCCTCGACGAGGTTGCGCAGCAGGGTCTTGGGAAGGTTCCGTTGATGCAAAACTTCCTGCGCTTCGGCCAACATGTGATTGGCATAATTGTCCGCCATGACTGCAGCCAAATGTGCTGCTGATCTTTGTTCGCCCGATGCCTCTGCGATTTCACCTTGCCACGCACTTGCCAGTTCTGTGGCCAAGAGAAACGCTTCCGCCTCTGAAGCTTCAATGACAGTTGGGGTTCCTTCGAGCGGCACACTTCCAGCTTTGGGATTGAAGCTGCGAATGGGCCAAATCACTGCGCAAGGGGGGCGGAGTGCCTCCAAAGGGGTTGCACCAGACAGATGAATCATCACGCATTTGGGTGAGATCATGGTTGAGATGGTCTCTGCCACTTCAGCAATGAGTCCGTCTGTCACAGCAACAACAACGATTTGTGCGTCTGACAATGCGCCCGCGGCGTCGCCCAAAGTTGTGGTCCAGGGACATCCGAGCAATTTACCTAATGGCCTCGCGGAGTTTTCGGTTCGACTGATGACCTGCAAGATGGTGTGCCCAGCTTTTTGCCAAACAGGCGCCAATTCTCGGGACACTTGGCCCGCTCCAATGATGACCATTCTTAAATCAGCCACGGCGTGGTGATTTTCGTTGCCTGATGCGCATTCGAACGGCTTGAAACGATCCGAGCGTCATGAGGACGCACCCAAGCCACAGCCAGTTGATTTGAGGAAAAATAACGGCCTGCATGACCACAAAGTCTTTTCTCACGCTTTCGTGCTCCCAAACGGTCATTTCAATGGTCTCTTGCTCTGGATCAAAGGCTTCAATGCGAAATCGCAAACCCCAACCTT
>DCBH01000040.1:0-3132 GCA_002313415.1 Flavobacteriales bacterium UBA1112 | reverse complement strand
CGTCCTCGACGCAGGCCGAGACATGCAGCTAGGGCGAGGTCGTCATCGAGTAGACCACGTTCGGGACGCTCCTCATCTTGGATGACTCGCAGACTGTCAATGGTCATCAGGACGCCACCAACAAACATCGAATCCCCAACCACAAACTCTTGGGATTGTCCACCGAGCCAACCTTCTTCATCGGTCTCAGGGGGTGTGATGCGACCCCACTTGATGTGGGTGTAAAGGTCGCGGAAGAGAAAATGCTTCGTGTCAGGTTCAGGGGCGTTGCCCATTTGGGCATTGAGTTGGATTCTAGGGGAAAGCGTAAACACTTCGTCGCCGGGGGTGCCGTTGACCCATCGCGTGGCTCGTGACGTCTGAGATTCTTGGGGAAAGGGTAAAAAATTCCAGTGCCTCTCGATGTCGTCATCAAACTGGGGGCTGGCCTTGTGGTCGTCCAAGGCTTGCCAAAGCATGCCCTCATGCGCTACGATTTGCCCAAGTGCATAGGTTTTGGGGGAACGCTCGAAGTACGTCATGTCAAACAGAACGTGGATGCCCTCTTGTCTTCTTTTTCGATAAGACACAAAATATGGACCCATGGGAAGGGTGTCACCCTCCATCAAGAGCAAGTCGGTGGCATTGTTCAATTCTTCATTGAGGGTCGAAATGTCCCCAATCCGATTCTGGGAAATGACGTTTTTCTGTGCTGTGGAAATGACCGCGCCAAAAATGGTCAGTGCAAATCCCACATGAGCCAAAGGAGACCCCATGGTGTCTAGTCGACCCTTCCACATTTGAACGATGTAATCCGCGTTGCTCAGAGCAGCGAACAAGGTGGCAAAAAGCAGTGCGACCCGAGGAATTTCATGACTCTCGAAGTCGTACATCACCACGAGTGATCCAGTGAGCGCCGTTGCACCCAATGTGGCGCGAACCAGCTTTCCTGCAACAACTCGAATGTCACTGTTCTTGTATTTCAACCACTGTGCCAAGCCGATGAGCATGAAAATGAGTACCGCAAGGGGAACTTGAACCAAATGGTAGGTGCGATCCAAATCTGTTCCCGGGGCGAGGTCATGTTGAGCCAAATCACCGAAAACCGTCCAACCTGTGACCCCCTCAGCCCACGAAAGCAACGGAGAGAAGGGCTCTAGAAAGTGATTGAAGACAGGGACGCTCGTCTGCCAGGTGATGTGGACAGCACCCAGAACAAGGAGCAATGACCCCACAAACATCCAAAATTCTCGCGACCACAATGCGTCTTCCTCCTCATCACTTCTGAATTCCCTACGAAATGCTCGAATCGCAGCAGCAGCCATCACGCCCAAGAATGCGAGCAACCCAAGGGCAGGTTGCCCAGCGGCCACGAGCCCCAAGGTTCCCAAAGCCAGGCCACCGTAAATTTTACGAGAGTCCAAGTCCTCGAGCAGCATCAGGTGCCCAAGCGTCACAAAAGACAGCAAATAGGCTAGCAATTGCGGCAGGATGCCGCTGTCTACAAAACTGTGAACGGACGTGTCTCCTAAAACACCGCTTTTGGTGAGAAAAGTGGAGTACAGCACCAACAAGAAGGCGAGAATGTTGAGATAGACTGTGGAAAACAGGGCTGTCGGCTTCTTGCGGTTTCTGTTGATGAGCAAAAGATGGGAAGCGGCAACCAAAACCATCCAGGGTACCAGAGATGAATTCTCCACAGGATCCCACGCCCAAAAACCGCCGAAACTCAAGGCCTCATATGCCCATGCTCCACCCATCAAAATGCCCGCTCCCAAAATGCCGACAGCAAAAAATGAATAAGGCAACACTGGCTTGATCCAGCCTCGAAAATCTCTTCTCCACAACGCGCCCACCGCATAGGCAAAGGGTACGCTGCAAGCGGCAAATCCAAGAAACAGTGTCGGTGGATGTATGGTCATCCAATAGTTCTGCAATAGGGGGTTAAGTCCTTTTCCATCAGCAAATTGAGGAAAGGATGTGAGGTAGTCGGCTCGCGCCGTCCACGGCAGCCCCAAGTTGTTGGGTGCTTCGCGTAAAAGCATGAAAGGGTCCAAGCCAAGTTGGAAGTCACCAAAATAAATGCCCAAGAGCATGACACTCAAAAACGCCTCAATGGCACTGAGTACGGCCATGACCTCTCGTTGCCATGAGTCGGCCCTTCGAAGAACGAAAAGTGCCAAAACGTTGTGCCAGAACATCCAAAGAAGAAAACCGCCTTCTTGGCCACCCCAAAATGCACTCAATACGAATCGCATGGGCATCTCATTGTTGAGGTGCTTCCAGATGTACTCGAACTCATAACGATGTCCGAAAAAGAGCAGAAAAATCAACGCAATGACGCCTAGGGTGCTTCCCGCATGTGCCAAGAAGGCACGTCGTCCGAGTTGGATGTTTCCGCGGACAAATGCCAAGGTCGACAGCAATGAAGACGCCAGGGCAAGCGCGACCAGGAATCGGCCGAGGTAAGCTGCCCACATCCATTCCCCGAGGTACTCCATCAAGCGTCAGTATCCAACAGGTGATTCTGTTCGTTGTATTTGGATGGACACTTCATCAACATTTCTGTCGCACGGAAGTAACCTTCTTTGGCTTTGCCGTAGAGATCGATGCTTTCTGAGCGCTCTAGACCCGTAGGCTTGGCTTTTTCTAGCCATACCTCACATACTTTCCCACTTTTGTCTGTCAAATGGAACTTGGTCAAGCCTGTGTTGACCTGTGGGTCGTACTCCACGGGGTAATCCACAGCGAGTGTTCCCGAGACCTTGTACTCTGTTTCAGGATCAGCAAAAGCTGTGGCAAAATCCACGGAACGACTTGTGCTGGCGATGCTGGCCACAAATGTGCCCATCATACCCGCGACGAGAAGCAAAAGGACGATGTGTGTGCGCCTCATGACTTGCGTGTATCGTTCAGCATGGATTCTTCTTCAGACAAGAGCTGCAATGCGCGGGCTGTACGAATCCACCAGAGAATAAGACCTCCGAAAATGATGAGAGCCACGCCCACGACAACAGGCATTTTACCATGACTTGTAAACCACATTTCCACAGAAGATGTTGAAGTCTGCGTCACAAGGAACATGGCAAGGGGCATGTTTGACCTGGTAAGCTTGGATTCGAGAATGACATCGCGACTGCGTTCAATGCGAAG
>DCBH01000101.1:39394-45349 GCA_002313415.1 Flavobacteriales bacterium UBA1112 | reverse complement strand
GCCGATCACATGGAAAAAGGTGTAATTGAAGTTGCGCCGCTCGCTTTCATGCGCGGCCGCACCCTCGACAAAGCGTTTGTCATTTTAGATGAAGCACAAAATGCCACAACCGCACAGATGCGCATGTTTCTGACCCGAATGGGTCGAGATGCCAAATTTGTGATTACCGGAGATGGTTCACAGGTAGATCTTCCGCGAAATCAACGATCTGGACTGCTAGATGCGCTCCGGATTTTGGACGACGTAGAAGGCATATCCACCATTCGACTGACTGGCATGGACATCATCCGACATCGACTTGTGACCTCCATTGTCGATCGTTTTGATGCCGACGACACCAAACGAGCAGAGGAAGCAGAAATGCGTCGACAAGCCAAGCAAGCAGTCCGCGAGTCGCGCCATTCAAGCGGTCCAACAAATGCTGAATAAATACACAAATGAAATCAATTTTACATACTGATTTTCAATTTACTGGGCAGACTAAATCCTACCACGGAAAAGTCCGTGACATGTACACGATTGGCGAGGATTTGATGGTGGCTGTGGTTTCCGATCGCATCAGCGCTTTCGACGTAGTCATGCCCCGCGGCATACCTTTTAAAGGACAGGTGTTGAATGGTGTGGCTTCTCACTTTTTGAATGCTGTCAAAGATTTGGTCCCCACCTGGCACATCGCAACACCTGATCCCAATGTCACCATTGGTCACCGCTGCGAGCCCATTCGTTTGGAAATGGTCATTCGAGGTTATCTCACAGGACATGCTTGGCGGCAGTATAGCGCTGGCCATCGCTTGCTTTGTGGAGCTCCCATGCCCGACGGAATGAAAGAGCACGATCGATTTCCTGAGCCCATCATTACTCCCGCCACCAAAGCGGAGGAAGGCCATGACGAAGACATTGCCCCTTCGGAAATTCTATCTCGTGGCATGGTCACACCTCAATTGTGGTCTGAATTGGAACGGGTAACCCGAGAATTGTTTCGCAGAGGAACGGAAATGGCAGCAGAACAAGGACTCATTCTGGTCGATACGAAATACGAGTTTGGTCTTCGTGAGGGTGTGCTGACACTCATTGATGAAATCCACACTCCTGACAGCTCTCGATACTTCTATGCAGAAGGCTACGAGGAACGTCAAATTGCAGGAGAACCTCAGAAACAGCTCAGCAAAGAATTTGTCCGAGAATGGCTGATGGAACACGGTTTCATGGGAAAAAAGGGGCAAGAACCTCCCCATATGGATGATGCTTTCCTCGAAACAGTCACCGCACGTTACGTGGAGCTCTTTGAAAAAGTAACGGGCAAACATTTTCAAGGAAGTGCTGAAAAAGATCCGCACGACCGTGTTTTTCATGCCGTTGAATCTTGGCTCGAAGCCAACTGCCACTGAATGACTGCCAACAAGCGTACTCCAGAACCCTGGCACGACGACGCGCGTCAAGCTGTTCGCGTTTTGAGGGAAGGTGGCATTTTGCTTCACGCCACAGATACCGTTTGGGGATTGGCGTGCGATGCAACAAATGACGACGCTGTCCAACGCTTGAACCAACTCAAAGCGAGACCCCCTGAACAACCTATGCTCGTTCTCGTCGCTGACGAAGGACATGTGGAGGAATTGGTTCCAAATCCACCTGAGGCCGCATGGGACTTGATGGCGTACTCCGACCGTCCGACGACGATTGTTTATCCCGAGGGTCGGGGCGTCTCCCCTTTTCTTTTAGGCCCCGGGGGCAGCCTTGCAATTCGATGCATTCGAGACCCCTATACAGCATATGTGATCCGCGGTCTAAGAAAGCCCATTGCCTCCACCAGCGCCAACATGACGGGACATCCCACACCCACCGAATTTAAAAACGTCTCCTTATTAGTCAAGGATGGTGCCAACCACATCAGCAACCATCGCCAAAACGAAAAGAACAAAGATGGGCGCGCATCCATGATGGTGGCTTTCGATCATGCGGGAAGATTCTCATTCATACGTCGATAAGTGACTGGCTTACATTTGCCGTAACGCTATTATGAATCTGGCCTCGCACCTCACTCATCCTGTTTTCAAACGCATTGGAGAACTTGCCGATGAACGCAAACAACGCGCCTTCGTCATCGGGGGTTTCGTGCGAGACTTGATGCTCGATAGGCCTTGCAAAGACATTGACATCGTCACTGAAGGAAGTGGCATTGAATTGGCGAGGGATACAGCGAAGCGCATGGGAATCAAACAGGTCCAAGTCTTCAAAAATTTTGGCACAGCCATGTTCAAAGCGCGCGACTACGAAATCGAATTTGTAGGCGCGAGAAAAGAAAGCTACACCCGATCGAGTCGGAAACCTGTTGTGGAGGATGGCACACTGGAGGACGACCAAAATCGGCGTGACTTCACCATCAATGCCATGGCCATCAGCTTGAATTCGCATTCATTTGGCAAGTTGATCGATCCCTTTGGAGGATTGGATGATTTGGACAGAAAATGGATTCGTACTCCTCTGGATCCAGACATTACTTACAGCGACGACCCTCTTCGCATGATGCGCGCTGTGCGATTTGCTTCCCAACTGGGCTTCCGAATCGAAGAAAGCAGTTTAACAGCCATCCGTCGCAATTCCCAAAGACTTGAAATCATCTCTGCGGAACGCATTCATACTGAACTCAATAAAATCATCCTATCACCTAGGCCCTCGCGTGGATTCAAGTTGCTTTTCAAAACCAAACTCCTGCATCAATTTTTTCCAGAAATGGTTGCATTACAAGGGGTTGAATGGCGCAAAGGTGTGGGTCACAAAGACAACTTTTACCACACCTTGGAAGTCCTTGACAATGTTGCTGAGCAAAGTGATTCACTTTGGCTCAGGTGGGCTGCCATCATGCACGACATTGCCAAGCCTCCCACCAAGAGATTCGATGCGCGTTCGGGGTGGACGTTCCATGGTCATGAAGACCGGGGTGCACGGATGATTCCAAAAATATTTGCCCGGCTGAAGTTGCCAATGGATGCCAAAATGAAGTACATCCAAAAACTAGTCTTGCTGCATCTGCGTCCCATCGCCCTGACCAAAGACGTGGTGACAGACAGCGCCATTCGCCGACTTCTGTTTGAGGCTGGCGATGACATCGACGATTTGATGATTTTGTGTCGAGCGGATATTACATCTAAGAATGAAGCCAAAGTCGAGCGTTACCTGCGCAACTATGAAGTCGTTGTAAGCAAACTCAAGGAAGTGGAGGAAAAAGACAACATCCGAAATTTCCAACCACCAGTCTCTGGCGAAGAAATCATGGAGACTTTTGGAATCCCACCTTCACGACCTGTTGGAGACATCAAAAACGCCATCAAAGAAGCCATTTTGGATGGTGAAATCCGAAATGACCCCATCGAGGCCAAACAACTCATGCTGCGTCTTGGTCAAGAGATGGGACTCACCCTTTCCAACCGTCTTTGAGGGTCACTGCTCGATTGAATACCAACTCGTCGTTTTGGGTCAACTTGGAGTCCAAAGTGAAATAACCCAACCGAGTGAATTGCCATGGCTGTCCAACCTTGGCCTCTGTTAAGGAAGGCTCCAACTTGCAATTTTTCAAAACTTCGAGAGATTTTGGATTCACAAAATCCATGAAATCTTTGTCCTTGTGGCCATCGGGATTTTCATCTAAAAACAAGCGGTCATACAGCCGGACCTCAGCATCGACTGCATGCTGGCATTCCACCCAATGAAGAGTTCCTTTGGCCTTAATTCCACTCGTATCAGAACCGCTTTTGCTGTTAGGGTGGTACTCCACATGAATCTCAGTCACATTGCCATCCGTATCCTCCATGTGGTCAACGTACGTGATGATGTAGGCCGATTTCAAACGCACTGAGCGACCAGGTGCCAAACGAAACCACTTCTTATTCACCCCCTCAACCTTGAAGTCATCTGACTCAATAAAAATTTCTCTACCGAATGGCAATTGGCGAGTTCCAGAACTCGAATCTTCTGGATTGTTTTCAGTTGGCAACCACTCCAATTGACCATCAGGGTAGTTTGTCACCACAACTTTGACGGGACGTAAAACGGCCATCGCGCGCATGGCAGAGGCGTTCAGGTGATTGCGAAGCGCAAATTCAAGTAGGCTTACATCGATGACATTGTTGCGTTTGGCCACACCCACACGGTCACAAAATTCTCGAATGCTTTCAGCCGAGTACCCGCGTCTACGTAAGCCACTGATTGTGGGCATACGCGGGTCATCCCATCCATCTACCACACCCTCCTCCACCAAGCGAAGCAACTTGCGCTTGGACATGATTGTGAAGTTCAAATTCAATCTCGCAAACTCTCTTTGCTTGGATGGAAATATCCCTAGCTGTTGGATGTACCAATCGTACAAGGGCCTGTGATTTTCGAATTCCAGAGAGCAAAGGCTATGTGTGATTCCCTCTATGCTGTCGGACTGGCCATGAGCGAAATCGTACATCGGATAAATGCACCATGCATCACCCGTGCGGTGGTGATGGGCAAATTTGATGCGATACATCAAGGGATCGCGCATATGCATGTTGGAATGCGCCATGTCAATCTTCGCCCTCAAAACCATGCTTCCTTCTCCATGCAAACCTTCTCTCATTTCTCTGAACAAGCGCAGGTTATCTGAGACTGGTCGGTCACGGAAGGGACTCGAGCTACCTGCAGTGGTTGGCGTGCCTTTTTGACTGGCAATGTCCTCTGCTTTCTGCTCATCCACGTACGCCTTGTCTTGCTCAATCAATTTCACGGCATATTCAAACAGGGTCTCGAAGTGATCGCTGGTGTAGTGTTCGCCACCATTCCACTCAAACCCGAGCCATTCGATGTCACGGCGAATGGCATTGACATATTTCGTCTCTTCTTTGACAGGATTTGTATCGTCAAACCGAAGATTGACAACCCCTTTGTATTCTTCAGCAAGGCCAAAATTCACGGCAATGGCTTTCGCATGTCCGATATGAAGAAAACCGTTTGGTTCAGGCGGAAATCGAGTATGAACTCGGCCATCGTGCAAACCCGACTCCCTATCAGCATCTATGATATGCTGAATAAAATGGCGACTTGCAGGGCCTTTTTCATCCCCCTCGCCAACCTTGTTGGGTTTCGCTGCATCCATGTTCCAAAATTACGGCGCACTTTCACTTAATGAGCACTCCACATGAAGTTCGTTGGCGCCTCAGAATCGGTCACCAAATCGTGGGTTACGAGCGACACATAGGTGGGCGTGTGTGGAGCAGCTCCGATGGTTTTTGGTGGAGAGGCGAACGGCTAGACTACAACATGAAAGACCGGTGCTTCGATAGCAAGGACGTGAACAACAAGTGGCTTTTCGACGGCGATGTCGTTACGTGGCCTTCCAACTCAGGTCGGTGGATTCTCAAATGGAATGCCGATGGTTGGCAAATGATACAAGATGGAACGACAGTTGAGGCACCGCATGAACACAGAGTTCTACGGCATGTTGGTCACAACTTTTAGCACCTTCATAAAAGTCCCACAATTCGAGACTCAGATCAGGTGGATGTGGCGCATTAACTCCTCTTTGTAAGTCCGGCTGATTGGGATTTCCATCTCTCCAACCCTTACCGTATACTGGAATGTATCAATGTGTTGGATTCGGCTAAGATTCACGACAAAGTTTCGAGAAACTCTAACAAATCTGTTGGTGGGAAGCTTTTGCAACAAGTCTTTGAGTGATGCTTTTACATTGTACTTGCGGTCACGGACTTGGAGTGCACTGTACTTTCCCTCAACTTCGATGTACAAAATGTCGTCAAGGAGAACTTTACGCAATTTGTTTCCCACCTTCGTGTAAATGTGGTTGACACTCGGAGTAGGTTCGGAAACACGGCGGTGAATCAACGCCATAACCTCGGACACACTCAGGCCAGATGGTTCGTTGTCAACGATTTCTGCGCTGTCAAAACCTCCTACATTGCCGTTGCCATTGCCGTT
>DCBH01000101.1:33360-39055 GCA_002313415.1 Flavobacteriales bacterium UBA1112 | reverse complement strand
TTTCCTTTGCTCGGGACGGATGCCATCGCTGGTACGGTAACCATGCTTTCGACTGCCACAAGTTTTCCCATGGCTAGGGCGACATCTGTCAATTCCGACCATTCTTCGCCTAAATCTCCGACTGTGAGTACGGCTTGAGCATCACCCCGAAGAAGCACCAATGCGGCTTGAAGTGGTGTTTCAGAGCGAAGGATGTCGCAGCCTTCGCGCAGGAGCACATCAGTCAATTCGCTGGGGATGCCAAGGCCTACGATGAGGATAGAGTTCTTTTTCATGAGCTTGTGGATATCATAGGAACACCACAGTGCCGTTCAAGTTCGATATCTGGCAACTCGGGGCATCAGAACCTTTGATGCAAGCATGACCTGCTATCTTTGTGCCACGAAGTCTTTGATTCGATGAAACTTACACGTTGCTCCAACACTGAGACCCAAGAAGATGTCTTAACCGACGTCGCACTGGACGACGACTGGCACATTGTCTTGTTCAACGACAATCACAACACCTTTGATCACGTCATAGACTGCCTTGTAGCAAATTGTGGTCACGACGCCCTGCAGGCGGAACAATGCGCCATGATTGTGCACTTCAACGGCAAATGCAACGTAAAAAGCGGGAGCTATGATGAACTCGCACCCATTCATCAATTGCTGTCCGAAAAAGACTTGACTGTCGAATTGAATCCTTAACTTGTCTAAGCCTTAAGGGTTTAGCCATGTTTCAACATCGCTTTTTCATCTCGACTTTTTTATTTGCTGCGTCTTGCAGTTCGTCATGTTTTGCCCAAATTTTTCAAAACATGGCCCCGGCGTGGGGAATTGTGCAACAAAATTGGAATGGACATTATGGCGCCGCGATCAGCACTGCAGATTGGAATGACGATGGATGGCCCGACATTACCCTTGGCAATACCTCAGGCTCACTCAGGACATTCGTAAACAACGAAGGCACAGGATTTGACATGATTGGTCTGCCTTGGAACATGGGCAGTGAAGTCAAAGCAGTCATCTGGATTGATCTCGACAATGACGGTGATGACGACTTATTCATACAAGAATCAAGCGGCAAATGCGGACTTCTGCGCAATGACGGCAACATGTCATTTACTGACGTTACATCAGCCTCCAATCTTCCGCAAGATTTGACAGAAGCAGCTGGAGTCTCCTTCGGGGATATGGACAACGATGGCGATCTTGATTTACATCTGTGTCGCTATCTCGAATATCCAATGACTGAGAGCCCAAGAGATCGGAATGCGCTTATGCGCAATGACGGCAATTTGGCTTTTACCGATGTCAGTGCGTCTGCTGGCATTGATGTTCACTTGAGATTGAGCTTTCAAAGCTTGTGGTGGGACTTAAATGAGGATGGATGGCAAGACCTCCTCGTCATTAACGACAAATCCGGTGCCAATGCGCTCTTTCAAAATCAGGGCAATGGGACCTTTTTGGATGTCGCCGATTCCTTGAATATGAATCTGGTCATGGATTGTATGTCTGCCTCTTTGGGTGACATGAACCAAGACGGACGTCAAGATCTTTTTCACACCAACACGCAATTCGGTGGTGATGGGCTTGGCTCCAAACTGCTCGTTCAGAAACAAGATCAGACATTTGAAGAACTCTCCGAACCGCATGGCCTTGACATCGACCGTTTCTGTTGGGGTGCACTGTGGATGGATGTTGACAACGATACTGACCTTGATTTGTTCGTTGCTGAACATGATTTCCTCAGTCCTTACGGGGAAAATCATCTTTATGAAAATCAAGGGGCTCAAACCTCTTTTTCATTCGAAGCATTTGGCTCGGAAATCTATGACACGGATTATCTCAATGCTCATGTAGTCGCTGCTGCGGATTTTGACCAAAACGGGTGGATTGACTTTGTCATGCACAACGTTGGAAACCATGCCACCCGCATTTGGATGAATGGTGGTTTTAACAATGACCACGAAAGCGTTGGCATCGCGCTCCAAGGGACTTTAAGCAATCGCCCAGCCATTGGGAGTCGCATCGACGTGATTACCCCTGATCTCGTTCAATCGAGAATTGTCCACGCAGGCGAAAATTATCTGAGTCAAGAAAATGAAGTTGAGTTATTTGGACTAAAAAATCAAAGCGTAGAAGAAGTCGCCGTGCATTGGCCCTCTGGGCTTGTGGAACGATTTATCGCCGCGGACCATGGTATAACTGCGATGGAGCAACATCTGCTTATTGAAGGGCAATCCCCTTGTGTACAACCAGAATTTAATCATGTAGTATGTGGGAACTTGGTGCCTCTTGATTTGAGTGTCAACGTTCTCGCACCTTTTGAAGTGCATTGGCAGGATGAAACAGGGGAAGCTTTGAATGTCGCGGACAATTTCATTTGGGAACAGTCCATGGGCAATCTCGTCATGTACGCCACTTGGAATGGCGTCACAACGTGTTCCGTGTTGCATCACATTGAATTAGAATCAATCCCGGGTGATTATGACCTGAATGGACACATCGGCTCATCCGACATACTCATTCTGCTCTCGGAATTCAGCTGCTTGGGATCGTGCGCCGCAGACCTGAATGGAGACAGTTCTGTGGGCATACCGGATTTACTCATGCTTTTGACCTTTGTGGGTCAATCTTGCCTCTGACCTCTGAGGTGAATCTCAAACACAAGCGCGTACATCCCGCCAGACACCCAAAGCATGGCTGCCATGACACCAGCTGCACCCATGATCCCCCATTGGGGAATGGCCCAAAAGCACATAGGTATAGTGGCCAAAAAGACTGCTCCATTGACATAGGTGTTTAAGTCAGCCCTGCCGACAGCTGACAACAAATGACCATAGGGCACACGTAAAAGATGCGCTCCCAAAGATCCGACGAGGAACAAACGCATCACAGATGAGCCTTCGGCGTATGACGGTCCAAATACAGCCAAAAGCCATGGCGCCATCCACCACAGAGCTCCTAGCGAAAGCACAGACAAAACGCCAAATGTTTTCCAATATCCAACCATGTAATTCCTCAGGGCACACGGGTTTCTTTTTCGAGCCGAGTTCATCACAAAATCAGTTGCAGCAACAGAGATGGGCAAAACTGATGTTGCCATTGGAATGAGCAAAGCCACTCGATAAACGGCGACTGAAGAGGCCTTCTCCCCCACCAAGTGACCAATGAGAAATATGTCGACAGAGAAAAACAACTGCGCCAACAACGCGCCCATTGTGGTGAACAACCCATAGGACCAAAATCCTGTAAAACCCGGGCCAAGGGTTTTCCAACTCCAATGCATCAAGCCCATTTTTATTGCGTACCAACTCGAAGCAAAAACCGGTGCTGCAACGACCGCAATCGCATATCCCAAGATTCCGATGCCCATTGTCATTCCAACTGTTGCGGCAAGCAGCACAATCGCATATGTGATGTCGATTCGGGCCGAGATGTGATTCAAGTGCAATGCTCGGGCGTAACTCTTGACATACTCCATAACCAATGTCGTCAGCACCACAAACGAGACAATTCTGAACGACGCAATGCTTTCCGGTATCGCAACGCACAGCGCAGAAGCGAGCAATTGCAGCACCCCAATCAGCATCAACGATGCCAAGACACCGCGAGAAAAAGCATACGCAAACAACTCTTTCTTGGCCCTCTGTCCTGACGCATCAGACGCATATCGCAGAAACGCTTGGTAGGCGCCCAACCCCATGAATGGCACCACGGCACCAACGAGATTCATGGCGTACGAATAAGCTCCATAGTCCTCCTCAGTCGTACATCGAGTGACAAAAATGACTGCTCCAAAGCCAAGGAGCTTCGTGGCCACGTTCGCGGCCATCATCAAATGGCCATGACGCTGCAAAAAAGCCTTGACGTAGCTCATCGAATTCACGAGTCAAACCAAGCTTTGGTCGCCAACAACAATGTCAATACTGACGCCTTGTTCATGGCGTTCATCGCAGAAAAATCTCTTGCCACAGTTTCTTCCAATTCTGGGTAATGCTGAAGTAACGAAGAATGTTGATGAAAAGTGTAGCGGTAAAAGTGCTGAATTTCTTCGGATGAATCTAACCACATGTCAATCGGTGACATCGAAGCATCATCTCGAACTGGCAAAAAGCGCAGAATCCGCGATCGCCACAGTGCCTGCGCTTGGGCACGTCGCAGGCGCCTTCCTAAAACTGGAAATGTGTTGTAACGTTCCCATATGTGCTCCGTTGCTTCGGGGAACCTTTTTTGCAACCAAGTCAGGTAAGCCAACTGTCCATCCACGATTTTGGTATCCAATCTCAGCGCAGTTCGTACGAATTTCCCAGAGGTGAATGGAGACCACAACACACCAAAAGGTGACGTACTGTAAGCCCCTGAATTTGTGTACAGAAACCCTCGGTTTACCAACTTAAACCGCTGAATCCCAGGGTTGGCTTGCCACGCTTGACTCGCTGCATCTTGACTCACTCCGCGGATGGAGTTGTATAGCTCCATTGAGCGCAAAACCCGTTCTCCATTGGATGCCCATCGATGTTTGTCCGTGAGCAAGACATTGGCGCCTTGGCCCGATGCCAACATCCCCATCTTCGGAAGATTTTCCGTGACCAAAGCACGACGATGATGCGCACTTGCGAGGTAATTCACACACCCATCATAATCTAGGACTGTTTCAGTGTGCATCATGTACTCACCTTGGCCCAAGTCATGACAGTGGTGGCGCCAGCCATGAGCGAGGGCCAATGAAGCACTGATTGACTCGTCAAGAGATCCTCGCCTCGAAAAGCAAAAGGTTGAAACTGTGGATGCGTCGCACATTCGCGAGGTGGCCATGGTCACAAGTCGAGAATCCAATCCCCCGCTTAACAAATTGTATTGATTGAATTTCCCGTGCTTATTGACCGCCACCATTTGTGATACTGACTCGAGAAAAACATCGTCGAGTAAATCTGTGGATTGAGCTAAGCTTGACACGTCACGACTGATCTCTCTCAAGGGCAACCGCTCTTCCACCGCAACTTCCTTCGGGGTCCATGTCAATGTGTGACCAGGCATCAATTTTTTTACACCGCGAATGAGCGTACCATCCCCGAGTATGCTGCCGTATGTCAACAACAAAGATGCCCCATCTTGATCGGGTAAAGCGGATACATTCAAACTGCCCATAAGCGAGACCAGCTTGCTCATGCTATACGCAAACAGAATCCCCCAGTCACATTCCGTCCAAAACAATGGGTGTTGACGCGCGAAGTCGCCGTGAAGCATCAAAGTTTGAGTTAGACAATTGCCGTAAACACCGTGCAACGGCCCTTCGACCTCAGCGAACGAATCCTTGGAAGACAGTGCACTTGCCAAAGCTTGCCGATGCCGGAGATCATCCCATTCCCTGTTTTTCGCATTCAACCAAACGCCATGTGCACCAAAAACACAATCAGCATGGACGTGAAGTGAGGCTTTTTGGACAGCGTGGCGCGGTTCATCCATGGCCAACGCCAGATGAAATCCATCCCCGCCCACACAAAGCGCACTGCCACCCAACGTAACACGACGTGTGGCCGCGATGCCGAAGAGCCCCGTCCGCATCACGCTGCGTCAGATTAAAACTGAGCCAACGATTGGGCAGCCTCCATCGGGTCATCCGCCCTAAAGACAGAGGACCCTGCCACCAAAACATCGGCTCCAGCTTGGACCAAATCTTGCGCATTCCCTGTTCCCACTCCACCATC
>DCBH01000101.1:0-32941 GCA_002313415.1 Flavobacteriales bacterium UBA1112 | reverse complement strand
CCACCAAATCCAGGATTGACGCTCATCAAGCACACCAAGTCCAAATCTTGCGCCACATCTCGAATGGCCTCAACGGGCGTATGCGGATTGAGAGCCACCCCTGCCTTCATGCCCGCATCACGTATCGCTGCCAACGTGCGATGCAAGTGGTTGCACGCTTCCTCATGCACTGTCAACACATTTGCACCGAGTTTCGCGAAAGTGTGGATGTAACGATCTGGGTCAACAATCATCAAGTGCACATCGAGAGGCTTTTGGGCATGTCTCGCAATGGCCTCCATCACGGGCATGCCAAAGCTGATGTTGGGAACAAACACACCGTCCATCACATCGAGATGAAACCAATGCGCTGCAGAAGCGTTGACCATTTCAACATCACGTTGAAGGTTGGCAAAGTCGGCAGCCAACAAAGAAGGAGCAAGAAGATGGGCCATGCTACAAAAGTCAGCAAGAGAGACCTACTTTGGACTTCCTTGTGGGTAACGTGTGAAGAAGGTGCACCTTTGTATCATGACTGAGGTTCTTCACACGTCATTTTCACCGCCGGATTCAAACCCGAGGCACGTCATTGTTGGACTGACTGGAGGACTAGCCGCAGGGAAGAGTTTGGTAGCCCGCATGTTTGGTTGTCTCGGCGCTTTGGTTTGGGATGCCGACACTGCAGCGAAAAGGTTGTACCAAACAGACTCAAGTTTGCAACAATCGATCCTTCAACGCTGGGGCGAAGAAATGGCAATCACAGACAAGGGTGGGAACATGATTGACGTCGATCGCATGGCACTCTCGAACATCATTTTTAAAAGTGCTCAAGAATTGGCATGGCTTCAATCTCAGGTACACCCCAGAGTTTCGAAGAAGTTTCAAGAATGGCTCATCAACCAAAATCATGCCCCTCAATTGATCATTCGAGAAACGGCGATTTTATTTGAATCGAAAAGTGATGCCACGTGCGACGTTACAATTACCGTTGAGGCTCAGGAGTCATTGCGCATTGAACGTGCTCAAAGTCGTGCCATTATTCAGGGCACACCTGTCCCATCACAATCAGAAATTCAAGCGCGCATTGACAAACAATGGAACGAAGCTCAACGCGTGGCGCATGCCGACCACGTCATCCTAAACAACCGAAACGTTGCACTCCTACCTCAGGTCTTGAAACTCTGGGACGCCTTGACGTAAAAGGAATCACCTGCAACCAGCGATGAAGGCACCTTATTTTTGGCACCACGCTTCATGGAACATGTACAATCCCTTTTTGACGAACAACGCGAAGCACTTGCTTCAGTTGCCCCAGCATCGGAACGTCGCGGACATCTAAGAAAACTTTGGGATGCCGTACTTCATCATGAACAAGCACTTATCGAAGCACTGTTTGCCGATTTGGGGAAACCGCGTGAAGAAGTCCACCTTCATGAGATTTATCCTCTAAAAAAGGAGATCAAGTATGCGCTCCGCCACCTGCGCGGTTGGATGGCACCTCGTCCAGCGGCAACGTCGCTTGCCATGATTGGAACTCAGGCATATGTCGAGGCCAACCCAAAAGGGCATGTACTCATGATTTCGCCTTGGAACTTTCCCGTGATTTTGACACTTCGACCTTTGGTAAGTGCACTTGCTGCGGGAAATCGCGTCATCATTAAGCCCTCAGAAAATACTCCTGAGACGTCCAAAGTACTTGCTGCCATTGTTTCGCAAGCCCTAACGCAAGACCGTGCGGCTGTTGTAATTGGTGGCCCAGAGGTCAGCGCATTTCTAACGACTCTCCCCTTTCATCACATCTGTTTCACTGGCGGAACCGACAATGGTAAAAAAGTCATGAAAGCCGCCGCGGAAAATCTCGCCTCTATCACGTTGGAGCTGGGGGGCAAAAGTCCCGCTGTGGTAGACTCGACAGCCAACCTTTCAGATGCAAGCCGTCGCTTGGCATGGGGCAAATGCCTCAACAACGGCCAGGTCTGCATTGCACCTGACTATGCACTTGTTGAGGAATCCATCACGCAAGACTTTATTCAAGGCGTGAAAGACCGTTTTGCGGAGATGTACGGTCCTGACGAAGTCTCTCAATTGCACTCCAAACAGCGATCTCAAATGGTGAACGAATACCACTTTCAACGCGTCGTCGGGCTCATTGAAGATGCCTTAGCCAAGGGTGCAACCCTCGCACACGGTGGCATTTGGGATGCGCAGACCCGTCGAATTGCACCAACCATTTTGCAGAATGTCAGTGTAGATATGAAAGTGATGAACGAAGAAATCTTTGGGCCCGTTCTGCCCATCATCTCTTGGCGCAAATCAACCGAGATCCAAGACATCGTCAATGCCTGCCCTCATCCATTGGCCATGTACTTCTTTTCGAATCAGAAATCGCAAATTGCCAAATGGATGCAAAGCATGCCCTCCGGCACAACTGGAATCAACGAAGTCGTTCTTCAAGTAGCGACGCCCAATCTCCCTTTCGGCGGCATACAAACGAGTGGAATGGGGCGAATGGGGGGCATCGATGGCTTTGAAGAATTTTCCAATATGAGGTCTGTTCTGAGACAAACTTCGAGATTCAATGTCTTGCCCTTGACCTTTCCCCCATTCAACAGATTTAGTCTTTTTGTCGCTCGTACCGTGCAGCGTTGGCTGTGAGCTACGAACGCATAACTTCGCATGGCATGCTTGTCCAGACTCACTTTCCACGAAGCTTATCCCGCTCTAGGTACGACCAGTACCTGGCCTCTGGCTGGTTCCGTGGGTCTGTGATGTTGTACAAGATGGATCTGTTGTGCATAGACGAAAGGCTTTTCAGTGTGGTCAACATTCGAATGAATCTTGAGAACCACGAACCCACGAACCGCCAGCGTAAAATCATGCGCCGCGTTGAATCTCGTTTTACCGTCACCTATGGTCATGCTCAACCAAATGCGAACAAAGAAGCGTTGTACGCACAACACAAAGCGAGATTTAAAGGCTTCATTCACAACACCTTAACAGAGTATCTCAGCGCAGGTTTTCAAGGAACTGTGTTTGATACTCGAGAGGTTTGTGTCTACGAAGGAGACCGCTTGATTGCGGTAAGCTACTTTGATCTCGGCGAGCAAAGTATGGCAAGTTTGCTTGGCCTATACGACGAAGACTATGGCAAGTTTAGCCTCGGGACATACACGCTCCTGAAAGAAATAGAATACGGAAAAAGAACAGGACGAAAGTGGTTCTACCCTGGCTACATTCTCGACCAGCAATCTGACTTTGATTACAAACTCAAGCTGGGACCGATGGAGCATTATACGTCTAACAAACGTTGGGCCAAGTTGGAAAACTTCAAGCCCGAGACCACGACCTCTCACCAAATTCATCAAGCAACCAAAACGCTGATGGATGGATTAAAAGACCTGGGATTGAGTCCTAAGCCTTGGCTATATCCCTACTTCAGCATGGGATACATGGGGCCTTGGAGTGCCTTTTTCTTGCGGCTCCCCGTCCCCATAGAATTGGGTCACGACGTAGAAGGCATGGTGGTGGCAGGTTTCGATCCCGAAAGTTCTGGCTATACGTTAATGCACATTCATCCCTGCCCTGACGCGTCTCAATTTTTGAATATGGAACCATCCTCAGAATTTCAAAATGGAGAGGCGTATTTGAATCACTTGTATCAAACTGGTGACACCCTTCTGGCTCAAGGTTCGCTAGATGAAGTCCTTGAATTGTCCGCCTGTTGGACCCAACGTCCCGATGCTCTCTTCTCGTCATGCGATTGATGAGCTGGAATGTCAATGGCCTTCGTGCTGTTGTGAAGAAGGGATTCACTGACCAAATCGACGCCCTAGCTCCCGATGTCATTGGGTTGCAAGAAACCAAAGCACAAGACGAACAGGTGCGTGAGGCGCTGTTTGGGTGGGATTCCTATGAAGTGTATTCGAGCTCAGCCATCAAAAAAGGGTACTCAGGCACCGCTGTGCTTACCAAGAGCCACCCACAAAGTGTCCAAGCAGGTTTGGGCATACAAGCGTTGGATCAAGAAGGTCGGGTGCTTCGACTCGAGTTTGATCATTTCCATTTTGTAACCGTGTATACACCCAACTCGAGCTCTGGACTCAAACGTCTGCCTTTTCGTGAAAAATGGGACGTGGCTTTCCGCGATTACCTCAAGGAGCTGGACTCCGACAAGCCTGTTGTGTGTTGTGGAGATCTCAATGTAGCCCACGCACCCATCGACCTGGCCCGCCCCAAAGCAAATTACAACAAGACTCCAGGGTACACACAACAAGAAATTGATGGCCTCAGTGCGTTACTCGATGCTGGATTTGTTGACACATGGCGACAGGCACACCCGAAGGATGTCAAATACTCCTGGTGGAGTTATCGCGGAGGGGCCCGAGAAAAGAATGTGGGTTGGCGGCTCGACTACATGCTCGTCAGCGAAAGGGCACTGAAATTGACTTCATTACCCGCAATTCACAACGAAATACACGGCAGCGACCACTGTCCGGTATCTCTCGTTTGGCAGTGATCAATTGGAGACTTGCGTACGTCAAGTCATCTGAGTTTTTGACCTGAGGCGTTTGCTTCTTGCCTTCAAAAACATGATGACTGCGAGAAGTTTACTTTATCTCACCTGCGCCACAATCAATTGGAGCTTCGCAACCTATGGGTTGGGACAGTGTTACGCAGACTTGAATGGCAACCAAATCATCGACAACGATGATCTTCTCATTCTTCTTTCCGATTACGGGAGCTCATGCGAATTGGCGGCATGGGATGATCCCATCATTTCAGAAATCCATTACAATCCAAGTGTACAGCAAGGATCAGACAGCAACTTCGAATTTGTGGAACTCATGAATCCCCATCCATTCGCCATAGATCTGAGTGGCTGGGCACTCGCCGACGGCATTGACGCCACTTTCCCACTCGGCACATTCATCGAGTCCAATGGTTTCCTTCTCACCGCAAACGACACATCTACATACCGTCAAATCTTGGGCCCGTTTGTCAAACTCGTCCCATGGCATGGCAGCTCGAATCTTCACAACAGTGGAGAAACGATAAGGTTGATCCGTCCAGATGGATCACAAGCCGATGTAGTTGCATACAGTGATACCGATGGGTGGACTGATGAAGCTGACGGTGGGGGCGGTTCTTTGGAGTGGAAAGGTTCTGGTTGGAACAATGCCCTTCCCGAGTCATGGGTTGGCTCCAATGCCTTGGGCGGATCTCCGGGATCAGACAACAGCACTTGGTTCGATTGAAGGTTCAGCCCTAACACGCCTCATCACCTACATACACGATTTTACGACTACAGCTTTTCCGCCTTGAAAATGAAATCAACATGATATTTCGCAAGGCCATCAATGGGCTTTTTGATGATGTTGCCAACGCGGTAGCCTCGATCATTGCACGCCTTGTTTAGTGCGTCCTGGAAGTGATAAGCCACGCTACCAACGAAGTGTATTGGCATGCGAGGAGCTTCTTCAAAACAAGCTACATGCACATCTAGAAATGCTTTAAAACCTTCGTCGAGCCAAGATTGGACCAATGGATGGCTCTTGTGGCGGCCGATGAAGGTCATAAAGCTCGCGAGGAACACATTGGCGTTGGGCTCTTGATATACACGCTTTGTGATGGACATCTTGTCAAGTCCATATTGTTCAATGAAGTCTTCACGAATGACTTGAGGCAGTTTGTTGTACAAAAACGAAGAAAGCAGTTTCTTTCCAAACCATGATCCACTCCCCTCATCACCGAGAATGTATGCCAGCGCTGGCACCTCTTCTGTAACGTTGAATCCGTCAAACATGCAGCTGTTGCTTCCTGTCCCAAGAATACAGGTCACTGCAGGCTCTCCCGTATGTGTGCTGTAAGCTGCACCGTCCAAATCGTGACCGACGTGAATCCGCGCTTTCTGAAATACCCGAGAAAGGCCCTCGGCAATGACCTCACAAAGCTCTGGGGAGCTGGATCCAGCACCATAGAAATAGACGCGGTCAATGCTTTCAGCCACCTTCATGGCTTGAGAATTGGCCTTCATTTCGCTTTCCACAAGGTTGGAATCGTGGAAATACGGATTGAATCCCATCGTATGGAACTCACCAAGCTCCTGTCCTTGTTCTGTGATGACAAGCCAGTCGCACTTGGTTGAACCACTGTCGGCAATGAGAATGTTCACAGTATTGCTTTTAAGCGAGGCGTTCGGCCAAGTCAACCACGCGTGTTGCGTAGCCTGCTTCGTTGTCGTACCATCCAAAAACCTTCACCAGGTTTCCAGTGCATTTGGTCAACGCGGCATCGATGATGCAACTGTGAGTATTACCCACAATATCTACACTGACAATGGGGTCCTCGCAATACTGAAGGATGCCCTTCATGGCACCTTCCGAAGCTGATTTCAAAGCGGCATTGACCTGTTCAGATGTTGCCTCCATTTTCAATGTCGCGGTCAAATCGGTCACCGATCCAGTGGGTGTTGGAACGCGCACAGCCATCCCATCTAACTTCCCTGCCAATTCGGGAAGCACGAGTCCAACAGCTTTTGCTGCTCCTGTGGAAGTTGGGATCATGCTTAAAGCCGCAGCCCGAGCACGACGTAAATCTTTGTGCGGTGCGTCTTGAAGCCTCTGGTCAGCCGTATATGCATGAATGGTGGTAATGTACCCCGTCTGCAAACCGAATGTGTCATTCAACACCTTGGCCATCGGAGCCAAACAGTTGGTGGTGCAAGAGGCATTGCTCACAATACGATCGTCGTCCGTCAGAATGTCGTCGTTGACACCTAACACCACCGTCTTTAAGTCACCCTTTGCAGGTGCTGAGATGATGACTTTGCCCGCACCTGCCGTCAGGTGAGCTGAGGCCTTCTCTGCATCCGCAAAAACACCTGTCGACTCCACAACAAGATCTACCTGACTGTCACCCCAGGGCAATTCCGTTGGATTGCGTTTTGCGGTAATTTGAATTTCCCGACCGTTGACAACCAAATTGTCATTCGAAACAGAAACCTCGCCGGGAAACAATCCGTGGATGCTGTCATACTTCAAAAGATGAGAGAGGGTATTCACATCTGTCAGGTCATTGATGGCGACCACTTGAAATGCAGGATTACTAATCATTTGACGGAAGGCCAAACGGCCAATTCGGCCAAATCCATTGATGGCAATGCGCTTCATTTTTCTAATGTGTTAAGTTTTCGAGTGGTGGTTTAAATCGACAAAATTCGAGCGATGCGAACCTCATCATCATTGATTGTACTCTTCATTCCAACAGCAGCCTCAAAGGAAGTCAATTCAATTTGGTCATTGATGACCCCTGCCATGACATCAGAGTGACCCTGACGAAGAGCTTCGACGGCTGCCACACCGAGGCGTGAAGCCAAAACACGGTCAAAACACGACGGACTACCCCCTCTCTGCAAATGGCCAAGCACTGTAATTCTTGTCTCGTAGGTGTCTGTTTTCTCTTTTACACGCTTGGCAATTTCATACGCACCTCCATTCGGATTGCCTTCCCCGACAATGACAATGCTGCTCGTTTTGTTGCTCTGCTCCCCTGCTTGCAACACTGCGACCAAATCATCGATACTCATCCCCATGTCAGCCGTCATGACGGCGACTGCCCCTGTCGCAATTCCTGATTTCAACGCGATGAAGCCACTGTCACGTCCCATCACTTCGACGAAAAACAGGCGGTTGTGGCTGTCTGCTGTATCCCGAATTTTGTCCACAGCGTCAATGACTGTATTGATGGCAGTATCAAATCCAATGGTCGAATCCGAACCACTGAGGTCATTGTCGATGGTTCCAGGCAAACCAACCACCGGAAAACCAGTCTCACGACCAAACTTGGCCGCACCTGTAAACGTGCCATTGCCTCCGATGACCACGAGTCCATCGACACCGGCTTCAACCAGATTGACGTGCGCTCGTTTCCGACCTTCGGCCTCATAGAAATCCATGCACCGCGCCGATTTAAGTATGGTTCCTCCCCGCCCCAAAATCTTGGCAACTGACCTCACGTGCAACCGTTTGAAATCGCCATCAATCAGACCTTGGTAACCCTGAAACACACCCACAATTTCCATATCATGAAACACCGCAGTACGCACAACAGCCCGAATGGCTGCATTCATACCTGGGGCATCACCACCTGAAGTCAGAACAGCAATCTTCTTCATCAAAGATCAATTTTCTCGCGAACTCGCCTTGCATTGAAGGAGCACAAATTTGCGTTATATCAAGCGTATTTCAATGCTCAAAGGACATCCTCTTTTTCAGTCAAGATAAATTGTACTGATGAGCGCTGTCAATTCACGTGCCATTCGAAGCGGAAACCAACGTCGTATTCAACAAACGCGTTCTGGTATGACAAACTCGATCCAACATTCGATTGCACCGATTTGCCCAGTGCAAGATTCCTATTTAATGACTCTACTGATTGTTTTTTTAAACGTCATTAAATTATTGTAATACAATAATTAGGATACTTAAGATAACCTGAATTCGCTTTGGAAAAAACAAATTCAATACACGAATGGTTGGCTGCTCTTCACCAGTACCAACTTCATCAGTGCTGTTTTGCCCCAACGCACAATGCATGAGAAAACCACCTGAAACGACGATTTATCTTCTTCAGAGTGCCTCACTGCGTTTGGTGCCGTAGATTTCCGCCGAGTTACTGCCTAACACCATGAAAAATTACATCCCTCGATTGACTTTATGGGCACTGTCGGTGGCCATCACTTTCCCTTTTGCAGCCCAAACTACCTGGAATGTTGGTGAAACAATACTGAATGAATACAACCTTGTTTCTGGGGTAAACATCCCGTGGGAGCTGACATGGGGCCCAGATGACATGCTTTGGTGCACCACGCGAGAGGGTGACGTTTTACGCATCGATCCGGCTTCAGGAGCCTACGAAACAGTTCTGTCATTGAATGTCAACGATTCAGGCGTTGAACCTGGCCTGCTTGGCATGGCATTGCATCCCGACTTTACAAATCAGCCTTTGGTGTATTTGGCGTACACTGCTCAAGATTTCCAAAACGGCAACCACGAAAGACTCAGTGTTTTCTATTGGAATGGTTCAAATTTGGGAAATGAGCAAATCTTACACATCGTTGGTGCGGCTGGCATCCACAATGGAAGTCGGCTGTTGATTCTTCCTGACAACACTCTTTTGATGAGCACGGGAGACTTGGGCGATGGAGGAGTAAGCTCACAGAGCGACAACAACGACAACGGGAAAATTCTTCGCTTCAATCTAGACGGGAGCGTCCCTGCTGACAATCCTGATCCAACAAGCTTCATTTACACCAAAGGCCACCGCAACAGTCAAGGGATGTGCGTTGGACCCAACGGAATCATTTACAGCAGCGAACACGGCCAGTACAACTTCGATGAGTTCAACATCATTGAAGCAGGTCGAAACTATGGCTGGCCCAATGTTGAGGGATTATGTGATGGCATTTGTGATTGGTGCAATTCAGGTGCAGAACAATCTTTTTGCCTCGCCAACAACATTGTCGAGCCTCTGAAAACATGGTCGCCATGTGCGGCAGTCAATGACCTCATTTACTACGATCACCCCGCCATTCCCGAATGGCAGGGAAGCATTCTCATGGCCGTACTGGGAGGCTTCTCCTCCCCTGTTGGAGGCCGGTTAGAAGTCCTTTCGATGAGCGAAGATGGCTTGACCCTCGAGGAAAGCGACATGTTTTTCACTGAATTCAATCAACGCATCCGCGATGTGGCTGTCAATCCAAATACCGGCGCCATTTACCTTGCTTTTAATGGCCCGAGCTACACGGGAAATGGTCCCAATCTGATTAAAGAATTTCGGCCTGCGTCTGCCGATGGTGTCGCAAACTGGGAAGACCATCGAGGATTGGACATCTACCCGAATCCCGCAGCACACCAAGTTACCCTTCGAGTATCTGACCTTTGGACAGGACAATCTTTCGAAGTGCTGGATCTCAAGGGCAACGTGATGATGCAAGGACAATTAAATCCTAATGACATTTTGGATGTCAGCTCATGGCCATCAGCATCTTACTTGCTTCATGCGCAAAACCAAGACGGCGTGCAAATGACACGCGTCATCGTGGTTCACTAAACACAAATTCATTACAATGCTTCGCTCGCTTTTCCTTGGGGTAGGACTTGTTGCCTCATCTGCACATGGTGCCTTGAACTCTGACACGCTCATGTGGAATTGGGTTTCTCTAGATTCTGCTTCGATCGCCACGTTCAGTCCGCTACTTTCTCCTGAACAAATTGCAGCAACCCGCTGGACAACTGACTCTGCACTTACAAACGGTTTCGGCAGTGCAGATGTGTCCAATGCCTTGAATGCCTTGCCCGGAGTTTTGATGGAAACGCGAGGCATGGGAGGAAGCCGAAGAATCAATGTCCGTGGTTCTGCACTTCGGTCACCATTTGCGGTTCGCAACACCATGTTGTTTGTGAGGGGCTTCATGTTGACTGAAGCCGACGGAACAAGTCCAGTAGAATGGCTTGAACCTGCGTTTTCAGGGAGCATGGAGCTCGTTTCGGGTGCGGCGGCCACCACGTTTGGTGGGGCCTATGGTGGTGCTCTTGTCGTTCACGGCACAAGCAATCCAAGCCGTGCGCGCCTTCAAACCATTGCCGGTTCAACGGGGAACGGAGGTCTGCAAACTCGGCTTAACGCCGCAATTCGTGTCAAAGGATGGAATTTTAGAGCTTCCAGAACAGACAACAGTGGATATCGTGACCAAGAATGGAACAATCGACTCCAACTCGAAGCGGATCGTGCATGGGGCAATGATAAAATCAAGCACTACGATTGGATTGCTTTTCAAGATGGCAGCTGGGGTTTGCCGGGTGCAGTAGACTCTTTGACAGCATTTACAGACTCATCGGCAACCTCTGCCCCGGGGATCAATTACGATGCTCAAGTGAGCCGGCGACGTGCCTTATGGGGACACCACCTGCACATT
Organism: Flavobacteriales bacterium UBA1112; assembly: GCA_002313415.1. GTDB lineage: Bacteria > Bacteroidota > Bacteroidia > Flavobacteriales_D > Sanyastnellaceae > UBA11663. The sequence goes on along the minus strand of DCBH01000101.1, from coordinate 21,987 downwards.
CCCACTCTCAGCAACAAGCACCACCGCAGCAGTTTAGACGTATGGTCACTTCTTCGTTGGACTGACAAAAACAACGCCTTTGGCACTTCTCCATTTTATAACGGATACAAAGAAGAGGCCGGTACAGGCGGAAGCTTACGTATCCGACAGCGTTTTGCAACATGGTCTTTCAACAACGCCGATTTTCAAGCGGAATGGACCCTTATGGCTGTTGCGGATTGGGGACAATTCCAACAGTGGGACGACGCCATCGAGGGCAGCGAAAGTCAACTCGAGTATGATCTTAATGTGAGGCAATCTCGGGTGCATTGGGCACCGGCCTTTTCTTGGGCTTGGGACTCGGGATTGAGATTGGAAACTTCAGCCGCCTTGTCACAGAGAACGCGGGAAGCTCAAGGAACAGCAGCGGACTCCTCTTACAATTCACCATTCAACACAATCCAGATTCTTCCGCGTATCGGCGCATCCCAGTCTTTAGGCGAAGCTTGGAATGTATTTGCGCAAGCGTCAACCGGATTCAGTGACCCCACCAACTTCGAGTCTCTGTCAACCGACATTTCAGGTGCGCTTCCCGCAGTGTTGGAATCTGAGCGAGCGTGGACAATTGAAACAGGATTTCGTCACGATCGTGCAGAAGTTGTCTTTTATCACCAAACGGTCAATCAAGCCATTGTTCAAGACGTAGACTCACTTGACAACAAAACATTCGTAAATGCATCAACTCCAATCAACATGGGAGGTGTCGAGTGGCAAGTCCGTCAAACTTGGCCCCGTTTCCATGTTCAAGCCTCTGGCGCCTTTCAATTCCACCGCTGGGAAGATGGAGACTTACCAGGATCACCACGGTGGATGGCCAACGTACAGCACCGATGGAAGGCATGGGAGCGCAACCACCGTTGGACTTTGCAAACCTGGATGCGAGCTGTGGGTCCAACACCGTTAAACACGAGTGGCGCCAACACCCACCCCACTTATGTGACGGCAAATGTGGATTTGGGTTGGACGAATGCTTCCGTTCCAATTGAACTCTCGTTGGGCGTCCGAAATGCGACAAACGAGGCTTATTCAAGTTGGCACCAACTCAATGGATTTGGAGGAAGACTTTACAATCGAGCGCCACCTAGGACATGGTACGTAAGTGCAATCTGGAATCTTTAGAAACGGGCAAAAAACGTCGGCTAGTCGAGAATAACCACTTCGACCCTTCGGTTGATGGAGCGACCTTCCTCGGTCTCATTTTTTGCGATTGGTTGTGATGAACCTTTTCCCGACGTCTCAATTCGACTTTCCTCAACATTGCGAGAAGTGAGGAATGTGCGGACTGCCGAAGCGCGATCGTAACTCAATGCTGCATTGAATGGGGCGCTGCCCACATTGTCAGTATGACCAATCACTTGAATCTTCACTCCGGGGTTGTCCAACATCCACTGTGCAAGTCGAGCGCATCCTGCTTGGTATCGGGAACTCAGCTTGGCAAGACCAGACTCAAACTGAATGGCCTCCAATGTGAAAGATTGTCCCACCTCGATGGGCATGAGCTCAATCTGCACAAATGGAGTTCGATTGAGGTCCATCCCTCCACCCTGCTCATAAGTATTCATGCCAAACAAATAGCCGTCAGCACTCGCCTCGAAACTGTAGGATCCAAGTCCAGGAAGTGGAACCACAAAACCTTGCTCACCGCCTGATGATGTTCGGCTCATAGTCTGGCCTGTGGACAAATCCACAATCGTCACCTCCGCATTCAATGCCCGCCCAGTTTTTGCATCTCGAACCACGCCTTTGAGCATAGCCACTTCGATTGGCTTGACTTCTTCAGGCAATTCAACTTGCCAAAAATCAAGATTTCCTGAAACTTGAGTTGTTGCAAACATGGCCAAGCCACCGCGTGGCATCACCATGAGGCTGTTGTCTTTTCCCGGGCTATTGACCCCGCGGCCAAGGTTCAGGGGCTCCCCCCATGTTCCGTCCTTTTGAAGCTTGGACATGAAGACATCCAATTGACCAAATCCCGGGTGCCCGTCACTGCTGAAATACAACGTTTTGCCATCCGGATGCAGAAATGGGCTCTCCTCTGTATACGGGGTGTTTATCAACCCTGGCAACTTCCGTGGTGAAGACCACCCACCACCATCCAACCGATAGCATACCACCAAGTCAGAAAACTGTTTCTGGCCTTTGACAGCCGATGCAAACACAAGCATGTTGCCATCTGCACTCAAGGCTGGTTGACTTTCCCAACCCGCAGAATTTGGTGCCCCCAGATTCTTGCCAAGTGACCAACGTTGTGTCGATTCATCCCAACTGGATTCAAACAAATCACACGAGCCTTTGCCACGGCGAGGTCCATAACCATCGCGCGGAGTGGCACATGCAGTAAAAACCATGGTTTTGCCGTCACCACTGAGAGTAGGTGCCCCTTCATTCAAGGAGGTGTTGACACCCAAGAGGGGGATTGGGGTAGACCAAGATCCATCGGGCGACAGAAAGGACTCAAAAAAATCTTCACCACCCATCACACCGGGTGACATTCGCTCCTCCTCAGATGCCAAACCCGACCGTGTCAGGACCATTCTCGTCCCACTCAAATCAAAAGCTCCGTAGTATTCCATGGCATCGGTATTTAAGCCACCGACGACTGCCTTTGCCTCGACGCCTCTGTCATCTTGTCGAAGAGCTTGAGACGCAAAAGTCAATCCGGCGTTGACCCATGCCCGGCGTGTTTCAGCTTCGTCAGAAAGTTGACCAGCGTAAATGTGTTCCAGCCTGTCCAAAGATTGCAGACCCTCGTCGTACTTGCCGAGTTCCCATTGAATCTCAGCCAGAGTTACCCAACCGTGGGGAAACATGGTCGCATCCACTTGTAGGGCGAGCGCAAGCGCCTCTTCCCTGTTGGGATGGTCCATTTCTTGATATATCTGCGCCTTCAGAAACAACGCTTCCGCAAACTCAGGGCTTCTCTGAATCGCACTTTCGAGATGACCAATCGCAATGTCGGGCGCCAAGAATCGATACGCTTCAAGTGCCTTTCGATATTCCTTCACGGCTTTCCGAGAGGGCGTTTTAACCTGAGCACAGATGGGAAAAGCAACCCCACATAAAAACAAAATGGCCACAAGACCCCTGAGCAGCGACGTGCATTTCATGAAGCGAAAGTGGGACATTTTTTCGCGATTTTTACTCACCCATTCACAACATTTCCCACACAAATGAAAATTGCGCTGTTGTCGGATACCCACGGACACATTGATGACCGAATCAAGCGGCACGTCCAAGGGTGCGATGAAGTCTGGCACGCAGGAGACATTGGTGATTTAAGCGTGACTGATGCACTCTCTGAACTCACCCAAGTAAGGGCAGTTTACGGCAACATTGATGACCAAAGTATTCGGCAGACATGGTCTGAACATCAACGCTTCCAGGCTGAAGGATTGGACATTTGGATGACACATATTGGAGGGCGACCACCCAAGTATTCACGTGGAATCCTCCCACAATTGCAAACCGAGCGTCCCGACGTGTTTGTCTGCGGACACAGCCACATTTTGCTTGTTCAACGCGTACAATCTTGGGGCGGTCTTCACCTCAATCCAGGTGCCGCAGGCAATTCAGGTTTTCACAAAGTGTGCACCATGCTCAAATTTCAAATTACCTCTGGTGAAATTCACAACCTCAGAGCGATAGAATGGCCGCGGAAACAGCCTTGATTTGGAGTTAAGTGGTACATTTTCGGGAACGAAAGGCTGTGTCAAGAAAGACATTGCCTATCTTTGACCCAACGGCATCACCGAGATGTCATAATGGGGCCTAGCCCCTTCCTCACCCAACGTTTTAGGATGTTTGACATCATCGAACTGAATGGCAAGAAAGTTGCCGAATTGCGACAAATCGCAAGCAAATTAGGAATCTCACGAGTGGACAAGCTCAAGAAGCAGGATCTGGTTTACAGCATATTGGATGAGCAAGCCGCTCAACCCAGTGCGAACAAATCCAAGGCCAAATCAAATTCTGGAGATACAAGTCCTTCCAAACGAACACCCCGCAGTAAAAAAACTGAAGTTGACAAGGGTCAAACCAAGTCAAACACGTCGAGGGGCCGAAGACAAAAAGAAGATGACCTCGCCTCGCCCTCAACCATTGAAGGATCTTCAAATGAAGGCAAGTCGGACCAGAAAAAAGACGACAATGACCAAAATCGTCGTTCTGGCGAAAGCATGCGAGATCGCAGAGATCGCCGCCGACGTGAAGGTCAAACAGACGACTCCAAAACCACTGAAGACGGCGGCAAGGGAAGTCAGGAATCTGGAAATCGGAGCGAGCGGAACAATCGAGGCGAACGCAACGATCGCAACGAACGCGGCAATCGCAACGACCGAAGCAACCGAAACGATCGAAATCACAGAAACGACCGAAACGACAGAAACAATCGCAACAATCGGAATCGCAGAGACCCATTCTTGTCTGAACCTGAGGAGCATGGTTTTGACTTCGATGGTTTGGTCCAAACCGAAGGCGTTGTAGAGGTGCAGCCAGAAGGGTACGCATTTTTACGCTCAGCCGACTACAACTACTTGAATTCCCCAGACGATGTATACATCGCGGCCAAACAGCTCAAGCACTTCGGACTACAAACAGGAGACACTGTTGTGGCAGGCATTCGACCGCCGCGGATTGGAGAAAAGTATTACCCTCTCATCGATGTAAAGAGCGTCAACGGCCGCAGTCCCGAATGGATCAAAAACCGTGTTCCTTTTAAGTTTTTGACTCCTTTGTTTCCTCAGGAACGCTTCAAGCTGAGTACAGCGCGTGGCACGGTAAGTACGAGGTTGATGGATCTCTTTTCTCCCATTGGAAAAGGGCAACGCGGCATGATTGTCTCTCAACCCAAGACAGGTAAAACAACTCTTTTGAAGGATGTTGCGAATGCCATCAGCCTCAATCACCCCGAAGTCTACCTCATCATCTTGCTCATCGATGAGCGACCAGAAGAGGTCACAGACATGAAACGAAGCGTGAATGCCGAGGTTGTCGCAAGCACTTTTGATGAACCTGCCGATCGCCATGTACGCATTGCCAATCTCGTGCTCGAGAAATCCAAGCGCATGGTCGAATGTGGCCACGATGTTTGCATTCTGCTGGACTCCATCACACGACTCGCTCGTGCTTACAACACGGTAAGCCCTTCGTCAGGCAAAATCCTTTCCGGGGGTGTGGAAGCCAATGCCTTGCAAAAACCCAAGCGCTTTTTCGGTGCAGCTCGTAACATTGAAGGCGGTGGCTCCTTGTCCATCATCGCGACTGCACTTACGGAAACGGGCTCAAAAATGGATGAAGTCATCTTTGAGGAGTTTAAGGGAACAGGCAACATGGAACTCCAACTGGACCGTAAGATTTCAAACCGGCGCATTTACCCTGCCATTGACATCTTGGCTTCAGGGACCCGACGCGAAGATTTGCTCATGGACAAGGCCGACCTGCAGCGCATTTGGATTCTGCGAAAGCACCTCGCAGACATGAACAGCGTGGAAGCCATGGAATTTGTAAAAGATCGAGTAGAGGGGAGTCGAAACAATGAAGACTTCCTTGCCTCCATGAATGGATAATCGAGCATGCGAGGGGCTCCACTTATCGGCCTACCCATGTTGCTTACGGCGGGTTACTTCGCGTTCAAATGGACGCTGGCAGGACTCGTGAACGCGGAACGATTGTTGGCCTTGGGCGGCATGTATCACTGGTCAGCCATGACCCTCCTTGCCTTGGGGTGGTCGATTTGGATTGTACGACAAAAAGACAGCACCAAGTCCTTTTGGGGGGACTTCAAGCAATTGACCAAACCCTTGGTCATTTACGGCATCACAGCTTCCTGTGCCGTTTGGGCATGGAATCATGCAGTGGCGTTGGAGGCCACAGAACTTCGCAAGGCTTTACGTTTGGCTCAAATTGAGGAGCGCACTGCAAGCGAAAAAGCATTCACAGCGTTTGTAGAAAGTCAAAAAATGGAGACCACCGAAAAATTTCCAGACCGAGAAACGTATCGAAAAAATGCAACCTCGCAGGTCGACTGGATGCTCTCGGGAGGAGTGACTTTGGTTTTGTCCTTGATCACTTATTTGTTTGCTGCGCTGCTTTTGTCTTTGTGCTCAACGGTGTTGTTGCATCAGATTTGGGGCGTTGCCGCGTTGTGATGACGTAATTTGACCCCGAATGAATCGCATTACTTCTCTTCTTGGATTGATTTTGATGTTGGCGGCCTCCTCGGCACTCAGCCAGAGCGGTCGCAAGAATCTGCCAAATTTCGATGCCCGTCCGTACCACTTTGGCTTCATTCTCTCAGCCAACTCCAGTGACTTCAATTACGCCATCGCCGACAGCGTTGCAGATGGTTTTCGCGGTGTAACAAATCTGCCTCAAGCAGGGTTTAACATGCACCTGATGGCGTCATATACGCTTTCTCGTCATTTGCGCCTTCGATTTGTTCCGGGATTGAGTTTTCAGGACCGTGGTTTGAATTACGTCATCCAAGGATCCAACGATGTCGTCAAACGCACCGAAGCTGTCAATCTGGACATTCCCCTGCTTCTCAAGTGGAGAACAGATCGCGTCGACAATGTTGCTGCTTACGCTCTTTTTGGGGTAAAGTATGCACGCGACTTTCAATCGCAAGAGGATGTCAATCAGCAGTTGCAGTCAGACAACATCCTCCGACTTAAGTCGGGAAACATCGCAGCGGATTTTGGAGCAGGCATCGACATCTTTCTTCCCTATTTCAAATTTTCAATTCAAGCCAAAACCGAACACGGCCTGCGCAATGTCCTCATCCCTGACGACAGCATCTACGCAACCCCCCTCGACTTTTTGAGAACGAGAAGTTTTGTGCTTTCATTTTGCTTTGAAGGATAGGACATTCCGAGATGGAGGATTCGTATCTCACGCTGGAAGGTCCATGTGAAGGTCTATTCAAATCAAAAGGCTCCAAGCACTTTGGATACGGTTTTCCAATTGGGTCGGAAGTCGAAGCCAAGTCGCACTTAGAGTCATTGAAAAGGCAACACCACGCCGCACGGCACATCGCATACGCGTGGATGTTGGGATTCGATGGCAACCATCACCGTTCCAGTGATGACGGTGAGCCAAGCAACACCGCAGGACCACCCATTCTTGGTGTCATTCGTGCCCACACTTTGACGCACGTCCTGTTTGCCGTTGTGCGTTATTTCGGAGGAACGAAGCTTGGCGTCGGAGGACTCATTGAAGCTTACCGTGAGGGCGCAGCCGATGCCTTGCGCAATGGCACCATTGTTGAACGCATTCGAACCGAACGTCATCGCATTTCATTTGCATACGAGCACATGGGTATCGTCATGGGTCTGATAAAGCGCTGGGAACTGGACCCTGTAAACACGAATTTTCAGATTTCGTGTTATCTGGATGTGGATGTCAGGTTAAGACAGACCGAGGGATTTGTCAGAGCCGTTCGAGAAACGAGGGTCGCAGATATCCGAAAGGTGTGATTCTCAGAGCTTGGACACCCAATACACCCAGCGTTCTTCGCCCAAGCTGTAGCGGTTGTAGCACTCTTCTCCGAGCATGTCCAACATGTCAACTCGTTCGAGGTGGAATCCCGCCTCACGCAATCTTTTTGGATAATCTTCATAACCATACAGCCGAACGTGATCTTGCTGCCAATACCGCCTTTCGCGTTCCATGGGGTCGGTTACGCTCAAATCCTCGTCGGTCTCCCGGTTTTTGTAATTGACTGGCACTTGAATCACACCCCAACCACCACGCTTCATCACTCGATAAAACTCTTGCAGCACTCGTCGATCATCGACCACGTGTTCTAGGAGGTGATTGGCCATGACCATGTCAAAGCTCTCGTTCTCAAAGGGAATGTCGTGACAGTCAAAGTGGTGATCGGCCCAAGGGCTATTGAGATCTCCGGTAACGTAGTCGAGATTCGTTTGGGTCTTGAAGCGGGTCAAATAGCAATATTCAGGTGCGAGATGCAACATCCGCAAGGGCGCCTCAAAAAAAGGTGTTTTGCGCTGCAAAAACACCCAAACTGCACGGTGACGTTCCAAACTCAAACTGTGAGGTGCCAAAGCATTGGGTCTGCTTCGCACTCGGCCATAAGGCAGCATCTTCCGATAAGATTTGCCAACAATGGGATCTTCCAATGCATCGCCAGCGTATGTCCATGCAATACTTTGCAAGGCCAAGTGAGCCCCGCGTTGCAACACTGTTCTCGGAACCCACCTGGTCAATGCACTCACCAATCCCATGCCTTAAAAATAAGGCGGGACCAGGTGGTCCCGCCTTTGTTGCGATGTTGAGTTCCCAATTCTCACTCAACGACCAAAGGATTGTACTGCAATCCTTGGCTCGTCTGGGCTCGAACTGCATACCAACCAGCGGGCCAATTCACCGTAAGACTTCCCTCCCAAGTTCCCTCGTGGACTACTCTTCCATGCACATCCGCAATTTGCAGGAATGTGCCCAGCGCAAGTTGCGGCAAGCGAAGCTCAGAGCCTCTCACCGCCGGGTTCGGCATCACCGACCACAAATCCTGCACATCCTCGTTCATACCCGAGGCGCTTTCAACCGTCACGGTTACCCCGACGCGATCAGAGACACACTCTATGGTTTTGGGCTCAGCCTTCCACTCATAGAAAAAGTAGTAGTAATCCAAGCTCGGCCCGGCCGTGCTGTTGGTGATGGTCAACAAATCACCCACTTCATATGGATAGTTCAACTCAGAGTCGGTACCCTCACGCCACAATTGTGGATTGTCTGACGTACAGCGTAAACCATAATTTACACCCGGCTCAATGTCCCAGTCCAACTCCAAAACAAATTCACCAGCCTCCACATCCACAGAAGTGGACTCAAGGACAATTCCAAACTCATCGATGAGCTCAAATTCTCTCTCGTAAGTGCCGTTCGCAAACAGGGTTACACTGTTGAGACGAATGCTTTCGAAGACATCAAATTCCAACCACCTAGCGCTGTTGGAGTGATAAGCACCGCCGTTTTGATTCACCAATTCGCCACCAATCTCTTCAATGCCCTCCGTAATGCGTACATCCTCCGCCCAAAATGTTGATGTCGCATCGACTTGTGGCGAATATGTGTTGCCCTCAGCGAGTAAATTTCCGCCTGTCGACCAATCGTACCAACGGATGTTTTCGCCCGTCGCGGTCAAGTCCACAGTTGCTGGAGCAGTTATCGTAACATCTTCACTCACCTCGGGGTTGGACAACGGCGCATCGTATACCTCAACAAATAGCGTGTCTGAGGTTCCCTCATTGCCACAAATGTCTACACTGTACACTGCATAGGCACCAGATGTGGTTACATCGATGCTTTGTGACTCCGCTCCCGTTGACCATGTGTAGTTGTCTGCATTGGACGCCGTCAACGTCAACACAGTGCCATCGCAAAGGTCTGTACTTCCATCGAAGTCAATGGTGGGTGCATTTCCAAAAATTTCACTGACGGTAAGGAGATTGGAAACCCCTGCACATCCAGCATCGTCGTACACGAGGACAGAATACGCTCCTGTCGTTGTCACCTCAATGGAGGCCTCTTCAGAGCCATTGGACCAAGCGTAAGAGACAAAACCTTCCGGCGCTGTTAACGTGACGGATTCACCCGGACAAAATACTTCCGCACCGGATACAGCAGTCACCTCCACCAAACACGGGACCTCCAACACATTGTGATATTGATCGATGCCAGGGTTGTCGATGACTGTTTCTGCTCCGCTCGGCCACTTGACCACCGCCTGGTCGACTGCATCATGATCACCTAGTCCAAATCGACACATGAACGTGCATGTGATGCCGTAGCTTTCACCTCCCCGAATTTCGCGAACCATCGTACCAAAATCACCAGACAATTCTACCTTGGCACCAACGGCATCTACGTTGCTTTCGAATCCATCTAGATCAAACGCAATCCAGTGATTGTCGTTGCCATCGTTGACCCACAAAATGTCAGGATTGTCGTTGTCAGGGCTCACATAATTGTTTCCGTAACTCGCGTAGACATCCAGTTGCCCGTCTCGGTTCACATCACCCGACGCAAAGCTGTGCATGGTGTCATTCCATGGAAACAGATTCGGCACCTCTGAGAACGTTTGATCGCCGTTGTTGCGAAAAAATCCGTCATCGCCACCCGTGTAGATCAAATCCACAAAGCCGTCGTTGTCAAAATCATCCATTTTCGCCTGAAGAAAAAATCCAGAAATCTCAAGGCCACTTCCAGAAGTGATGTCTGTAAAATATCCTGTGCCATCGTTTTCGAGGAGCTTGATGGTGGAGCTGTGATTGGTTGCCAAACAATCAAAATCGCCATCGTTGTCAATGTCTGCGAAGTCAGTTGTCCAACTTTGCTCGTAAAGCACAAGGCCTCTTTCGAGCGCCTCTTCCGTCCAACCGCCATTGCCGTCATTCACCCACAATTGATTGATGCGTCGAGGGTCGTTGGGGTCATCGACAAACTGACGACACTTGGCGATGAACAAATCAATGTCGCCATCGCTGTCAAAATCGGTCCAAACAGTACCGTAGTTTCCGCTGTGGTCGGTGTTTGGATAGTTCTGAAAGTCGTAATCGGTCAAGTCAATGAATTCTGGCGCAGGATCCAGAGCACCATTGGCGTCACCTTTCCACATGCGACTCAGCGCATCGTCATGACAGCCAAATACATCCAAAATGCCATCGTTGTCAATGTCAACCCAATTGCACGCCTGCATGAACATGCTGCCATTTGCAAGCTCAGTGCCCTCGTGAACACCAGGTGCTGTAATTCTTTGCAAGAACACTCCATCGTAAGACCCCCCGGAAAACACATCTTTGTGACCATCGTTGTCAAAATCAGCGACACACATCCCCCATTGGCTCTCGTCACTCACCTGACCTAAGTTGTAATCAACAAATGTTCCCTCTGGCGTTTGATACAAGGTGTGAAGCGTCCTGCTCTGATCCAAAATGACCAAATCATCAAAGCCATCTCCATCCATATCAACAAAGCCAATGCATCCACCACTGTTGTAAGTATCGGGGAGGAGGTTGCTCGCATTTGTAAAAGTCTGGGCCTGGGTATCGGCGCCAATGATGGCCAAGACAAGGGTCCAAAGACCTGTTTGAAAAAATACTTTCATTGTGATGGGTTCTTAATTATGCGTCAGAGTGAACTCGAAGCCCTGCAAGGTAATACAGCCCAAGGAATGCTATGTTGCATGCATGTGTCAAACTTACCTTTGCGGTCATGGCATCCAGCCTCAAAGCTGCATTTCACACCTTAGGGTGTAAGCTAAATTTCAGTGAAACCTCAACCCTGGCGCGTGATTTGGCTGAGGCGGGATACGCGCGCGTCCACTTGGATGATGCTCCTGACGTCGTTGTCATCAATACGTGCAGTGTCACCGATCAAGCTGACGCCAAATGCCGCAACGCTGTGCGCCGTGCCATGCAAAGCAACCCCTCGGCCTTTGTTGTGGTCGTAGGCTGCTATGCGCAACTCAAACCTTCAGAAATAGCTGAAATTGACGGGGTCGACCTCGTTTTGGGTGCTGGAGAAAAGTTCAATTTGGTGGCTCATCTCGAAGGAGCACAGAAGACGGAAGTGACGCGAACCATTTCTGGTGAAATTCGAGAAGTTCGGGCGTTTATCCCGGGCTTTTCCAGTGGCGATCGCACACGCACTTTTTTGAAAGTCCAAGATGGCTGCAACTACTTCTGTTCGTTCTGTACAATTCCCCTCGCACGGGGGCGTTCGCGGAGTGCAACTGTTGCCCAAACTGTTGCTGAAGCACAGAAGGCAATCACAGCTGGCGCCAAGGAAATTGTCTTGACAGGAGTGAACATCGGTGATTTTGGCACTGCCCACGGTGAAACCCTTCTCGACCTCGTCCAAAAGTTAGATGTCCTAGAAGGGGTCGAACGATTTCGCATTTCATCCATTGAACCCAATCTGTTGACTGACGAGCTTATCGATTTTGTAGCTACATCGCGTAAGTTCCAGCCGCACTTCCACATCCCACTTCAATCGGGATGCGACGAAGTGCTCTCCGCGATGCGCCGACGTTACCGCACAAGCCTCTATGACAGCAGGGTTCGTCGCATACGAAAACGCATGCCCCACGCAAGCATAGGGGTGGATGTCATTGTGGGCTTCCCTGGGGAGTCAAAGGAAAAATTTGTTGCTTCATTAGATTTTATCAAATCACTTGAAATAAGCTATTTACACGTGTTTACATACAGTGAAAGACAAGACACGACAGCCCTTCGTATTCCTCACATCGTTCCTGTTCCAGAAAGAAAGGAGCGCAACAAGACTCTGCGCAATTTGAGTCTGAAAGCCCAGCGCTCCCATTACGAGGCCTTCCTCGGTCAAGAAATGGATGTTCTTTTTGAGGAAGCTGAAGAGGGCGGATTGCGAATGGGATACTCTCCCAATTACATTCGCGTGGCCGTTCCTGCACAACATGTTCGCGGAAACGACATCCGTAAGGTCAAATTGAATCGCATTGACCCCTTGGGATGGATTCACGGACGGTTGGTCTGACTGACGTAGTTTCGTTCCATGTATCCCAATTTGTACTGTGCGTTCCTCGATTTGTTTGGCTGGGATCTACCCGCGTTGAAACTCATCAACAGCTTTGGGTTCTTTGTAGCATTGGCCTTTCTCGTGGCCCATGCACTCCTTAAAAAAGAACTTCAACGTCAAGCTGCATTGGGACATTTTCAATCTCAAAAAACCTCAGTTGTCGTTGGTCAAGCTCCCAATCCTATTGATCTGGGTCTTCAAGCCGCCATGGGATTCTTCCTCGGTTGGAAAGTACTTTATCTCGTTGTCAATGCCGGTGACATTTTTCAAAACGGGGGGCTGCCTCAAACACATTTGTTCAGCACAGAAGGCAATGTCTTTTGGGGAATCTTGGGAGCATTGATTTTTGTGGGTTGGCGCTTTTGGGAGGTTCAGCGTAATCGATTGCCAGAACCCAAAACAGTTGAGCAAATCATTCGACCCGAAGACCTGGTAGGGGGCATCACCGCGGCGGCGGCCATTGGCGGAATTTTAGGAGCCAAGATGTTCCACCTCCTCGAATATCCCGACGAGTTTGTGGCGTTCTTGAAACAACCAAGCGTGAATGCCTTTCTAGGTGGCCTGACCATTTATGGGGGGCTCATCGTCGGGGGATTGGCGGTCTATGCATTTGCGAGACGTCACAAGATGAATTTCCTACGTCTGGCCGATGCAACAGCCCCTGCGCTGTTGATTGCGTATGGCATTGGTCGGATGGGCTGCCAAATCAGCGGAGACGGCGATTGGGGCATTCCCAACCCATCTCCCAAACCCGGATGGTTGTCGTGGGCTCCAGACTGGATTTGGGCCTATGCATATCCAAACAATGTCAATGCCGTATACGGGCCAAGAGCAGCAGGATACACGGGCAAATTGATTGATCCCAACTTGCAACCTTGGCCGTCTTTTGAAGGTTACGGAACATACCTCGATCCAGCAGTCTTTCCGACGCCCATTTATGAAACTGCTGCATCGATTTTGGGTTTTGCATTCTTGTGGGGAATGCGCAAACGATGGAATTCTGCAGGAAAGATTTTCGCCGCCTATTTGATGTTCAACGGATTCGAGCGATTCTGGGTCGAGAAAATCAGGGTTAATGCCACTTTCGACTTTTTGGGCATCACCATGACCCAAGCTGAGCTCATTTCCGTGTGCACCTTCCTCTCTGGCGCACTTCTCTGGGCTTGGATTCAGCGAGCCTCAAACAAAGACTAATCTCCCAGGTCCCACGAAAGATCAGGGCTCATGACGGAAAGTGAGGCATACCCCATTGATGCAATACCGCGTTCCAGTTTCAGTTGGTCCGTCGGGAAATACATGACCAAGATGGCTGTCACATTTGGAGCATCGGACCTCGATTCGAATCATACCATGTGTTTGGTCTACAATTCGAGAGATGTTGGCGTCGGGGACTTCGCGATCAAAACTTGGCCAACCGCAACCAGCATTGAATTTTGACGCGCTGTCAAACAACCGCATGTCGCAACCTTTGCAATGGTATGTTCCGTTGCGCCATTCCAAATTCAGTTCACTCGTATGGGGTCTCTCTGTTCCAGATTCACGAAGAACTCGGTGCTCTTCATGAGAAAGCTTGACCCTCCACTCCTCAGGGGTCAACTTCATGCCCTCGAGGATTGACCCTTTGAACCACCTTGACGCCTTCCACCTCCTGGCTTCCCTTTCCTGCGGGAGTGTTGATCTCCTTTTTCTCCACCCTTGCTTCGCCCCCCGAACGACTTTCCCCCACCATGACGACGACCACTTCCCTGTCTTTTGCCAATGCCACCTCGATGACCACCTCGACCCCTAGATCCAGCGGATTTGGGATCATACTTCGGCGTATCGCCGTGAGACTTTGACACCCTGAGTTTGGGCACTTCCTTTTCGATCAACTGCTCAATCTTCCCGAAGCGACGCATGTCATCAGGGGTTACCAGCGTGATGCCCTCTCCCTTCCGCTCTGCCCTCGCAGTTCGGCCAATTCGGTGAACGTAGTCTTCCTCGTTGGGTGGGACATCGTAATTGACGACCAGCTCGATGCTGTCGATGTCAATTCCTCGCGAAACGACATCAGTAGCGACGAGAATGGGAAGTTTTTGCTGACGAAATGCCAACATGACTTCCTCTCTTTCAGATTGCTCGAGATCACTGGACATCCGTCCGCATTTGATGCCTGCCTTGCGCAAAGCACGGACCACTTGGCCCACCGTTCGCTTCCGAGACGTAAATACGATTCCACTTTTGACGTTGCGCTCCTTGAGTACCTCCACCAAGACGGCATCCTTTTGGTGATCAAATAAAATGTACGCGCCTTGTTTCACCTTGGCAGCGGGTTTGCTGAGCGCAAGCTGCACTGTTACAGGGTCTTGAAGCAGATCGTGAGCCAGAGTTCGCATGCGTTCAGGCATGGTCGCCGAAAAAAGCAAGGTTTGACGCTCTTTGCGACAATGTGTGGCGATTCGCATGATGTCCTGATGGAAACCCATGTCCAACATACGATCCGCCTCATCCAAGATGAGAACTTCAAGAGACGACAGATCAACGTATCCCAAAGTCAGGTGTGACAGCATCCTACCTGGAGTGACGACAATGATGTCTGCCCCCTCCGTGAGCGCTTTTTTCTCTTGGGCAAACTCCTTGCCGGTGCCTCCGCCGTAAATGGCGAGAGAGGTGATTCCGGTGTAATATGCAAATCCCTGAGCAGCTTGATCAATTTGAATGGCGAGTTCACGAGTCGGAACCACAATCAGGGCCTTGACTTTGCCATCTTTTGGCGTGTCCATGATGCGATCCATCGTAGGCAGTAAGAAGGCAGCCGTCTTCCCCGTTCCTGTTTGTGCAATCCCCAAAATATCTTTTCCACTTATGGCATGGGGAATGGCCTGTCCCTGAATGGGTGTGGCCGTTTCAAAACCCATGGACCAAAGTCCATCTTCAATGTCAGGATGCAAATCGAGATCCTCAAATCGGACTCGAATCTCCGCAGGCCTTTCTTCTTTTGCTCGGTCCTCTTGTTGTTCTTCCACGACGTGAAAGTAAGCCGAATCATGAGGCGGACACCCATCTTTGTTGTGCACGACAGTAAATTTCATGCGACTGCAGGATGTCACTCCCTTTTCTTGTGCTCTGAGCAGCCCCATTCTTGTTGAATTTTTCAGAAATCGGCCCCTTTATTGAGCTGAGTTTTTGAAAGAGGTGATTTCAATGTCCTGAAGCGTCGAGGCAATTTGCTATATTCAAACTCAACATTTTGGGTGGTTTTCACGTTAAAAACCCTGCTGACACAATCCACCTCACGAACAAAATGAGTTTCGCTTCATCTTGCAACATGTTTCACAATGTGTTCCGAATGTGTGCTTTTGTGGCATTGTGCTTTTGGTCGCAATCCGCCATGGCAACGCACCTTGTAGGAGGAGAACTGTTCTACACACATCTTGGAGGAAACACGTACCTGATTACGTTGAAGGTGTATCGAGACTGCGGACCTGCCAACACATTGGAGACAGGCTTTGACGACCAAGTTTACATTGGGATGTGGGACGGAAATGGCCAAATCGGAAACAACGATGTCTTGGCCATTCCACTGACCGCATCCAACATCTCAAGTGTACCCGTGGTGTTGGGGAACCCTTGCGGAACACCGCCACCAGACCTTTGCATCGAAGAAGCGATCTATTCAACCCAAGTTTCTTTGCCCGTCAACGCATATGGATGGGATTTGGTTTGGCAGAGGTGCTGTCGAAATCCCTCCATCAGCAACCTTCAAAATTTTGGCGGCACAGAAAACCCCGGTGCAACATTCACCACTCATGTGCCTGGGACAAACGACGGCAACAATGCTCCACAAAACAGTTCACCCGTTTTTCAAGAATTGCCTCCTGTCGCGGTGTGTGCCAACTTTGATTTCAACTGGAATCACAGCGCATTGGATGCGGATGGAGACCAGTTGGTTTACTCTTTTTGTGCCCCGTTCGACGGCGGTGGTACTGGAGGAGGCAATGGCCCTGACAGTCCTGTGCCAAATCCTCCGGGTACGCCACCCTTTCAAGAGGTAGAGTACATCAATGGGTTCAGCGGCAACTACCCCATCACATCCAATCCATCCATGAGCATTGATCCCTTCACAGGCATCATCACGGGAATGCCCACTTCACCAGGACAATACGCCATCGGAATTTGTGTTTCGGAATACCGAAATGGAGTGCTGCTCAGCACCACCATGAGAGATTTTCAATTCAACGTGACGCTATGTGACCCCAACATACAGTCTGTGGTCGCTGAACAAGTCCCCGCCCAATTGTGCATTGGCGAAACAATCACCCTCGACAACAACTCAATCAACGGTTCAAGCTATGAATGGGACTTTGGTGTTCCCGGGGTCACAGACGACATCAGCACAGACTTCGAACCAACATTCACGTGGCCAGAGCCCGGTGATTACTGGGTAACGCTTACCGTCAATCCAGGATGGCCTTGCGCAGACACGTCCGAGGCATTGTATCAAGTTTGGCAACCCCTGGAACCTGCAATCGTCGTCGATGGATTCAACTGCGAAAATGATGTCGAGGTCTTCGACTTTGCGGTTCAAGGCAACATCGATGCAAACGCCTCAATGCTCTGGAACTTCAATGGAGGCAATCCAAATCTGGCAGACGTTCCCAATCCCGGAGGCATTTCCTTTGGCAATGACGAATCGTGGAATGTCACGGTGACGGTGAACAACCACGGATGCTCGTCAGATGCAGATTTCACTTGGGTTGCCCCACCTGAACCATCCGCTGTGGTAGAAGATCAATATCAATTCTGTTCGGGACTCACCTTTGACTTCAACAACCTATCATCCAATGCAGACGCTTATTATTGGGATTTTGGAGACGGCGCGGGAGGCATCCCATCGGGGACCAGCACTGAGCCCAGTCCCACATACACATTTCCAGACACAGGTATCTACGTCATCTCTCTGACTGCAGTTGCCGACTTCACATGTCCAGACGTCACCACTGCAGAAATTGAAATTCAATTTTTGCTTGAACCACAATTTGACACGCCCGACCCCAATTGTTTTGACGATCACTTCTTCGCCTTTAGTGGCACCGCCTCGTCTGACGAAAACACCGTCTACCAGTGGTCGTTTGGCGGTGAAACGACATACAGCGAAGTATCGGAGGCGCAGGTATTGGGATTGATTTACGCCGAGCCGGGAACCTATGATGTCAGCCTCACTGCCAGTGTCCCAGGTCTGACCGGCTGCGAACAAACGTTTACATCTTCAGTCACAGTCATCGAAGAGCCCACGATTGATTTCAGTGCAGGGCCATGGACGGGTTGTCCGCCCCATTCGGTGAGCTTCGACAATTTGAGCAGTACGGAGACCGCGACGACCTACACCTGGCATTTTGGAGATGGAACATCGTCGAGCGCTGTGAGTACAAGCCACACCTATTTGGCTCCTGGGACGTATCCAATCAGTTTGGTCATGGAAACGGGCGGATATTGCGAACGTTCTCTGGAAATGCAATCCGCTGAAAACGTGGAAATTCTTCCCATTCCCGTGGCATCCATCGATGTATCTCCCAATGTGTTGGACATTCTGAACCCTTTGGTTTGGGTGGAGTATCTGGGAGACCAAAATGTAGATTGCTATTACAGTTTTGGCGACGGCGGTGGGCTCGAAGGTTGCCAAGGACAATACACGTACAGTGACGGAGGTACCTTTACAATCACTCAAACCGTGGTGAATGAATTTGGATGTGTCAACAGTGCTGAAGGGCAAGTGAGCGTGAGTGGATCTGTTTTTTACGCACCCAACTCCTTTACCCCAGACGGTGACGGGATCAACGATGTCTGGCTCCCCGTTGTGCGAGGTGTCTCTTCTTACGCGCTTCGCGTGACCAACCGTTGGGGACAATTGGCTTTTCAAACAAACGACCCTCTTGAACCTTGGCTTGGACAAATGGGAGCGAACGGGCAACACTTTTGCCCGAATGGAATGTATTTGTACCGTGTCACTTACACGGATCAAATTGGCTACCCTAGAGTGGCGGAAGGCCATCTCTTCCTTTCGCGCTGAAGAGGATTCATGGTATTTTGCATACCTTGAGCGCCACGAAGATTTAGAGCCATGTCGAGCTACGAGAACCAAGACGAACTTTACAGCCGCCCCGTTCGGGCAGGCAAACGCACTTATTTTTTTGACGTGAAAGCCACTCGCGGGAAAGATTTGTACATGACAATCACCGAGAGCAAACGTCGCTTTGATGACCAAGGAAACCCGAGCTATACCAAGCACAAAATCTTCCTATATCGCGAGGATTTTGACAAGTTTGAAGATGGTTTTCTTGATGCCGTAGATAAAATCAAGGAACTGATGGAGACGGGCGACTTTCGAGACCCCATCGCCGAGCGAGCTGCCAAAGAAGAGCAGCCCGAGGAAAAGGCATCTTCTTCAGAAGATTCCGCCTCAAGTGACGACGACATCGCTTTTGACGACCTGTAATTCCTTGATAAAGGACAGTGCGAGTGTGTAAAACTCACTCCACACCCACCCCTTGCTGACTGTACCTTCGCTACAACGCGAAAAATGCAGCAATTATGGGGAAAATCATTGCCATTGCAAATCAAAAAGGCGGCGTAGGAAAAACGACCACCGCCATCAACCTAAGTGCATGCTTGGGCGTATTGGAATTCAAAACCTTACTCGTTGACCTTGATCCGCAGGCCAACGCGTCAAGTGGAGTTGGCATCGACCCGAGACAAGTTGTGCAAGGAAGCTATGAGGTGGTTTCTGGTCAACTCGACATGAGAAATGCAATTGTCCCTTCCTCCTCCCCCAACCTCGACATTCTACCCACCAACCTCGATTTGGTAGGTGCTGAAATTGAATTGGTTCACATGGATCAGCGCGAACGCAAACTGCGATATGCCTTGGAAGGTGTGCGCGAGGATTACGATTTCATCGTCTTGGATTGCTCTCCCAGTTTGGGCTTGTTGACTTTAAACGCCCTTACGGCGGCAGACAGCGTCGTTGTTCCTGTGCAATGTGAGTATTTCGCCTTGGAGGGACTGGGGAAGCTGTTGAATACCGTCAAAATCGTTCAAAACCAACTCAATCCTTCCCTTGAAGTCGAGGGAATCCTTCTCACGATGTATGACACGCGCCTCAGACTCGCAAACCAAGTGGTCGAAGAGGTACGGACCCACTTCCAAGATCTCGTACTTCAAACTGTGATACACAGAAATACCCGCCTTGGCGAGGCACCGAGTCACGGGGAAAGCATCATTTTGCATGACGCCACGTGCAAAGGTTCGGTCAACTACCTGAATTTGGCGCGCGAATTGCTCCAAAAGAACAACATGACGCACATCCGGACGGAAGACAAATACCTCGCTTCATGACCAGACCTCGTGGACTGGGACGTGGTTTGGATGCCCTTCTTGGCGAGAAATCAACCGCCAAGGAGAATGCTTCCCTTGCCAATCATATCCGCGAATTTCCCCCGAACAAAGGTGTTGGACACGGTGTAAATGCGGTCGACATGATTCGCATTCAAAACATTGAAGCCAATCCCAACCAACCACGACGAGTCTTTGATGAACGGAGCCTGAATGAACTTGCAGAAAGCATCAAATCGCACGGCATCATCCAACCCATCACGCTTCGAAAAATTCGAGCTTCAAAATATCAAATCATCTCTGGAGAACGGCGCTTTCGGGCTGCTCAAAAAGTGGGTTTGACCCAGCTTCCGGCGTATGTGCGTGAAGCCGACGATCAAGGTTTGCTAGAAATGGCCTTGATAGAGAACATTCAGAGAAAAGACTTAAATCCACTTGAGGTGGGCTTGTCGTTTCGTCATTTGATGGAAGAATGCAAACTCACCCAGGAAGTATTGGCCCAACGCGTGGGAATGGCTCGTTCTTCAGTTGCCAATTATTTACGTATGCTCGATTTGCCTGAGCAAATACAGCAAATGTTGCGCTTGGGCACGCTCGGTTTTGGTCATGCTAAAACCCTTTCCGGCGTCAAAGGTCACAATGCCAAATACACTCAAATCGCCTTTGCTGAAAAAGCGTCTGCCGAAGCAGTGAGCGTTCGAGAGCTCGAGAGATGGATCAAGCAAGGTGGATGGAACGCGTCATCCGTGACCAAACCCACTGTGGCCATTGCACCTTTGACTGCCGATGAAGAGCTAGCACTGCATATGCTACGAACGAAGCTCAGCAGCACCCAAGCCAAAGTCGCACTTAAGCGACGTAGTCAAGGTGGTGGTCAATTGACACTGACATACAGCACAGCTGAGGAATTGGATGCCGTGCTGGTCAAATTGGGATTGACCTGATTCGCGCCATGTTTTTGCTTCGCGTGATTTTGGCACTGCTCACGTTGTCGTTCACGCTCGCTGCACAAGCTCAACGCACTGTCGAAAAAGTCGCACTTGCAGCGCAGGACAGCTCCAGCCTTCAAGTCAAACGCACCACCTTGTGGGCCGCATGCCTTCCTGGATCCGGACAAATTTTAAATCGTCAGTTCTGGAAGGTTCCCGTGATTTGGGGCGGAATGGGATATGCCACTTGGGCTACAGTGGTCAATGCTAGAGAAATGCGCGCCAACATCGATGATCTCATCGCACTGACCGATGACGACCCCAATACAGAACCGGTCTTGGTGGATGCCAACGGCAACTTTTATTCGGCGGCACAATTGGAAAGTCGGGCCATGTTCTACCGTCGTAACCGCGATTTGAGTATCATCAGTTTGTTGCTGGCACATGGTCTTCAAGTCCTCGATGCGAATACAGGTGCCATGCTTCGAAACCTGGACACCTCTGAGAGTTTAAGTTTCAGAGGTGGTGCAATGTGGGGCGTCCCAACAATTCATGTCACCTGGAATTTCAATCGCCATGATCCATAAACTGCCACTCCCCTCTGACCTCCCAGCGGTGACCATTGTGGGTGCCGGAAAGCTTGGAAAAGCAGTTGCTGCAGTCTGGGAAGAGCGCGGTGGAAGCATCGCAAAACTGGTCACTGCTGGACAAACGTGGGAGCCGAAAGGTCTCGTTTTTGAGGCCACTCAACCTGAGGCTGCTCCAGAAAACCTTGCACGATGCATACGAGCCCGCATTCCAGTTGTGACTGGCACCACTGGATGGTTAGACCAGCTTCCTGAAATGCTTGACATGAGCCAAAAAGAAAGAAGCACGGTCTTCTACAGCACCAATTTCAGCCCAGGGATTCATGCCATGAACGCCATTGCCAAGCATGCCGTGGACATCTTTGGTCAAATCCCAGGGTACCAACCCCGCATCCAAGAGGTGCATCACGTGGAAAAAAAAGATGCCCCGAGTGGCACCGCTCTCACCTTAGCACAACTTATGAAGCAACGTGGATGGAATCAAGACA
>DCBH01000008.1:11483-19281 GCA_002313415.1 Flavobacteriales bacterium UBA1112 | reverse complement strand
TTGAGTCACAATTTTTTCAGAAAATGTCGGATTGAGTTGTGTGAAACCCACAAGCCTCTTAACCAATTTCCTTGTATAATGTTTGTGTTTTCCATGAGGTATTCGCCATTTTAGTAGACTGCTTTAGACCAAAACCAATTTCTTATGTCATTTCCACGCTTCCTCAAGCTCATTTCTTGCGTTCTCGCGGTGTGGGTTACGAGCTCTGTTTTCACTTTTGCTCAGGATTTCTCACTTACCGTAGAGGCGACGCCTGCCACAACCGAAGGACTGACTAGGTATCGGTTTTATGTGGACATGAACGATGCCTCTGATCGGATGAGTGCCGTTTTTGGCAACAACGAATACAACCTCTCAGTTCAAGCACCTGCCGGGGTATTCAACAGCTCTTTCAATTCAAGTTGGAATGCATCGGGGATCAACCCGGCATTTATCTCGGTGTTCCCTGATTTGGTGGATGACACCTATGCCACAATTGGGCTTGAAGGCCCTGCATCGTCGTCTGAAATGGAGGGAGCTGCTGACCCCAGTGTGGTAGAGGACAGCGATCAACCCATCACGCCATTCTTTCTCAATCCAGGTGCGACCTCGTTGTTGAGCAACACGTTGACGGGAGCCTCCTACTACATTTTGAATACAGCCACAAACGGCTTGCCAGGAGAAGATTTGCGAGTATTTGTCATGCAGGTGACAACTGCAGGCTCGGTATCAGGCACCTTCAATGCCCAAGTTTTTCCATTGGGTGAGGGAGAAAATCAACAGTTGCTGTCGTGGACTTTCGATGGAGAGGGGACCTATGGGGGCGATGGTGAACCTGCAACCGGCTGCACCAATGAAGAGGCTTGCAATTATGATTTGGATGCCACAATAGATGACGGGTCGTGCGTTTTCCCAGGGCTTTTCCTAGACTGTGATGGCAATTGTTTGAATGATGCGGATAACGATGGTGTCTGCGATGAATTGGAAGTGGGGTGTACAGATGCCTTGGCGTGCAATTTTGACGCGTCAGCTGGTGAGGACGATGGATCGTGTGATTATTGTTCGTGCCAGCGGCCTCCCACGCCGTACACACTGGTGGTCGAGGGGGAACCGGCTGTGTTGGAAGGGCTTACGACTTATCGGTTTTACGTGACTCTTCCCGAGGATGGTGATCGATTTAGTGCGGTTTTTGGAAACAACGAGTCCATTCTTGAGGTTGCGGCTCCCGCTGGAGTTTACAACAGTGCATTCAATTCGAGTTGGAGCGCATCTGGAATCAATCCCGCATTTTTACCTTCCTTTCCGGAATTGGCTTCGGACAGTTATGCAACCATTGGGTTGGATGGACCTGCGTCAACCTCAGGATTGGAAGGTGCCGCTGACCCCAGTGTGGTCGAAGATTCTGAACAGCAAATCACGCCATTCTTTTTGGAGGATGGAGCGACTTTACTTCAGAGCAACACGTTAACAGGTGCCTCTTGGTACATCCTCAACACGGCCTCCAATGGATTGGCAGATGTGAATGGACGCGTGATGATCATGCAAGTGACGACTGCTGGAGATATTTCAGGTCAAATCAGCTATCAAGTATTTCCGCTAGGCATTGGATCGGACCAACAACAATTGAGTGTCGATTTTGACGGGGAAGGGGTATTTGGTGGAGAAGAGCCTGACGCATCGTGTGGTTGCACCGACATCAATGCGTGCAACTATGACCCAATCGCAACCTACGACGACGATTCATGCACCTACATCATCGAAGGAGACTGCGACTGCGACGGCAGCCAGCTAGATGCTGTGGGCGTTTGTGGTGGTGATTGCCCTGCTGACGTCAATGCCAATGGCATTTGTGATGACCAAGAGGACTGCGTTGGTGTAATCGATGAGTGTGGCGTCTGCGATGGTCCCGGCGCCATCTACGATTGTGGATGTTCGGACATCCCCGAGGGCGACTGCGATTGTGACGGCAACCAGCTCGACGCCATTGGCGTGTGTGGTGGTGATTGCGCAGCAGACGCCGATTCTGACGGCATTTGTGATGACGAGGACGACTGCATTGGTGAACTCGATGCTTGCGGCATCTGCAATGGTCCAGGTGCCGTCTACGAGTGTGGATGTTCCGACATCCCAGAGGGCGACTGTGATTGTGAAGGTAACCAGCTCGATGCCCTCGGCGTGTGTGGTGGTGGTTGTGAATCGGATGTGGATGACAACGGTGTATGTGATGATTCGGAAATTCTAGGTTGCACGGATGAGGCAGCATGCAACTATGATGACTCCGCAACCATTGATGATGAATCCTGTGTGTTCTGTGACTGTGGAGGTCTTGATGCGCCCGATTACACTTTGAGTGTTGAAGCCACACCTGCGGTGCAGTCAGAGTTGATGACATACCGCTTTTACGTGAACATGGTCAACGAATCCGACAAACTCAGTGCTGTCTATGGAAACAATGACGAGCAGTTACGTATTCAAGCGCCTGCCGGTATTTTCAACAGTGAGTTAAATGCTTCGTGGAATGCCTCTGGACTGGCATCTGCATTCGTGAATTTGTACCCTGAAATGGCGGATGATTCTTATGCGACCATTGGCCTTACTGGCCCTGCTTCTGAGGCTGGAGCTGATGCACTCAATCCAGAATTGGCTGAGTCGGATGAATCGCCACTGACAATTGCGGACTTTTTTACAAGTGGAGGTGTGGATTTGGACATTACGAACTCAGTGGGCGGAATTTGGTACGTGGCGGGATTTGCATCCAATGCGAATGCTGGGGTAGAAGGTCGTGTGTTGATCATGCAAATCACCAGCGAAGGTTCGCTCTTTGGTTCCATCAATGCTCAAATCTTCCCGAATGGGGATGGTCAGGGTGAATTCAAATTAAGCTGGACGTTTGCGGGTGAAGGCACATATGATGCAGATGGATTTGGCAACTCTTGTGGCTGCACGGAAGATGAGGCCATCAATTACGACCCCGCAGCAGACTACGATGATGGTTCTTGCATTTTTGGAATTGCCGGATGCACAGAATCTTCCGCATGCAACTTTGATCCGGAGGCCACGCTCAATGACGGGTCTTGTCAGTTTCCGGAGGAGGGTTTCAATTGTGACGGCACTTGTGTGAATGACGTTGACAATGATGGTGTATGCGACGAGGATGAGGTGCTCGGATGTACCAATCCCAGTGCACTCAATTTTGACGCTGAAGCCACAGAAGACGACGGGTCGTGTGAAGAAAACGGATGCACCTATGAACTTGCCAACAACTACAATCCTGCAGCAACGGATGACGACGGATCATGTGAATTCGACCTTGCCGATTGTTCTTGTCCGGGTGATTTGGATGGCAGCGGGTTGGTTCAGTTGAATGATTTGCTGGACTTTTTGCTCGTCTACGGCACGTACTGCGACGAGTAACATGAGAATGTATCCTTGACAACAACAAAAAAAGCGCTCCTTTTCAGGGCGCTTTTTTTAAGTCTTTGTAGAATCAAATCACTTGCCTTCCGCAAAGGCAATGATTTCGTCACCCAGTGGGTCGGCGCCGCTGTTTAAAGCTGCGGTCAATTCACCTCGCTCATTAACCAAAAATTTGGAGAAATTCCAACGTACCCTGTGGTCGCCTGAGCCGTTCAGTGCCTTTTGAGTCAACCAAGCGTAGACGGGGTGTTGTTCCTCGCCCTTTACTTTGACCTTGGACATCATTTGAAAGGTGACACCATAGTTCCGGGTGCAGAACTCGCGAATGGCGCTTGAAGATCCCGGCTCTTGCATGCCAAATTGATTGCAAGGAAAGCCCAACACGACGAGGCCATTGTTTTTGTAGCGCTCGTGAAGTTTTTCGAGGGTTTTGTATTGCGATGTGTAACCACATCGAGATGCGGTATTCACTACAATCACACGCTTTCCTTTCAATTGTGAAAAAGGGTAGGCTTCGCCTTCTAGGGTTTCAGCTTCGAGGTCGTAAAAAGAGGTCACGGGAGTTGAGGGATGATGCCAAACGTTGGCGTTGATGCTGTTCCAAGCCACAAGTCCTGTCGCCCCAAACACCGCAATCGCGGCAAACATAAAAGTAGATGTCATCTGCATGGGGAAGAAACGCATCCACTTCCTCAAAAGTTCACAACATCACATGAGCCATCGTGACCGCAGTCCTGAAGGAAGTCGCTGAGCAAGGATAGAACGCAGGTCGCCATTGGGGTCTGTCCAATGTGGTGCAATCCAAGAGGGGTAGAGGAGCAGCAGTGAAGCTCCCAGAGCTGCAGACAAAGCAGCTTCCAACCACCAAGTCAAGGGCAACATCATCATCAATCCGGATGTGACAATTGCCATGGCAACGCCCGCACGGAGTGAAGTGCCCAATTGAACCAGGTTAAGTCTAAGTCGCTGCATGACCCATCCCGTGGTGAGAACCCATTGAAGGGCTGAAGCCCCTACAACGGCCCATGCCGTGCCACGCAAACCTAAACCTTGATCGAGGGCAGCATAAGCTCCCATTCCAACAGCTGAGAAAAACATGATTTTAATGCCGATTCCCGCACGCAACCCATCCATCGCGCGAAGGTTGGAATCACCCAATTTGGTCAATGCTCGAAATGCCACTGCTGCAAAGAGAATTTGAACCACAGGGGCGGCCTCTGAAAATGGGTCTCCAAG
Organism: Flavobacteriales bacterium UBA1112; assembly: GCA_002313415.1. Taxonomy (GTDB): domain Bacteria; phylum Bacteroidota; class Bacteroidia; order Flavobacteriales_D; family Sanyastnellaceae; genus UBA11663. Next base: position 14,649 of record DCBH01000008.1, on the reverse strand, counting down.
AAAAAGCCATGTGACACCCTCGGATTGGATCACGAGAGCCGAGGCGAGGGGGATGGTGACAAGCGAGACCAAATGCATGGCTCGTAGGGTGACTTGACGCGTTTGGACTTCGTCGTTTTGGATGCTTGACAGTCCGCTGAATAGGACACTGTCACCGAGTTTGCCCAGTACCGTGATGGGCTGCCCCATGAGATGCAAAGCTCGGTCGTACAAGCCAGTTTGGCTTGTCGTCAGCCTTTCACCCACGAGGTACAGGTCAATCTTGGCAGAGGCGTAGGTCAACAAGTTGAACGCCGTACTGCGAAGTCCATAGCCCAGCATCTGTTGCAGTTTTGAGATGTTGAAACCGAGGAGAATTGGAATTCGAGCACACCACAAATAGCCGAGACTAAGCACAAGGTTTTGCACCAACAGGGCACTTACATACGCCCAAACCCCCGCGCCATTGTAGGCCAAGAACAGTCCCACACCGAGGTTGCCAAGGAGCATACCCGCAAGGGCACAACCCGTCAGGATTTTGAAGTTCATGTCTCGTACGAGCAAGCTGCGTGACACCACACTGATGCCAGAGATTACGAAACTCAGCGAGATCCAGCGCAGTACAGGCCGGATAGTCGGTTCGCCGTAGTGCTGAGCTACATCTGGCGCGACAACGAACATGATGCCAAAGAAGATGAAGCCAAGGACTGTACTGAACCACCAAGCAGAGGCCTTGTGTTCCGAGGTTAGGCCGCTGTATTGAACAACAGAAGGGCCGATACCCACTTGTGCGAAAATCTCCACTACACCGACCACGATGAGGGAAATTGCCATGATGCCGAAGTCCTCTTTGGTCAGGAGTTCAGCCAGAATACGGATGTAGATGAGTTGCAGAACGACCTGCAGCAGAACATTGAGGCCTTGCCAACTGAGCGAATTCCCCCACAAGGGCGTACGTCCCTCAGCTGTCATCAGCGCGCGATGCTTACGGCCCGACGTTCGCGGATGACGATTACTTTAACCTGACCTGGGTAAGTCATGTCATTCATGATGCGCTGACTGATGTCAAAAGACAAGTGGTCAGATTCCACATCACTGACTTGACCGCTGTCAACGATGACTCGCAACTCGCGCCCGGCCTGAATTGCAAAGGCCTTTTTGACGCCTGTGTATCTCATGGCGATGCTTTCAAGATCCTTCAAACGTTGGATGTAGGCTTCAACCATTTCCCTGCGGGCTCCTGGTCGTGCACCGCTGATGCCGTCGCAAACCTGAATAATTGGAGACAAAAGAGAGGTCATTTCTATTTCGTCATGGTGGGCACCGATTGCATTGCATACATCGTCATTTTCTCCGGCACTCTTTGCAATTTTCATTCCGAGAATGGCGTGTGGCAATTCGCTTTCCTCTTCACTTACTTTTCCGATGTCGTGAAGAAGGCCTGCTCTTTTTGCTGCCTTCGCATCCAAACCAAATTCCGCGGCCATCGCCGCACAGAGATTGGCAACTTCTCGGCTGTGCTGGAGTAGATTCTGACCATACGACGATCGAAACTTCATGCGCCCCACCATGCGCACGAGTTTGTTGTTCATGTTGTGAATGCCGAGGTCCAAGACCGTTCGCTTGCCATGTTGAGTTATTTCTTCCTCAATCTTCTTTGACGTTTTGGCCACAACCTCTTCGATGCGTCCAGGATGAATGCGGCCGTCAGCCATGAGTTGATTCAAAGCCAAACGTGCGACTTCTCTTCGGACGGGATCAAAGCAACTCAGGATGATTGCCTCTGGAGTGTCATCGACAATGAATTCTACTCCTGTCGCGGCTTCGAGTGCACGAATGTTCCGTCCTTCACGACCAATGATGCGTCCTTTGACATCTTCGTTTTTGAGTTGCACTGTGGAAGTGCTGTTTTCGATGCTGTGCTCCGTGGCAACACGCTGGATTGTTTGAATCACAATCTTCTTCGCCTGTTCGCTGGCATTCTCTTTGGCCTCGTCAATGATTTTCTGGGCCTGTGAAGCTGCCAAGAATTTCGCCTCTGATTTGATTTGCTCTAAAATTTCCGATTTGGCTTCATCTGCGGTCATGCCGCTGAGTCCCTCCAATGCTTCAATGACCTTCTGGTGATCATTTTTGAGTTCTGTTTCGCGCTTTTCGAGATCCGTTAACCCTTGGTCAAGTTTCTCTTGATCGTTCTTGTTTTGACGCCCCTCTTTTTTGTTTTGATCGATGGTGCGTTGAAGATTGGATTCGGTGCGCTTGATGCGCTCCTCGCGATCATTCAGCTTTCGATCCAATTCTTTTCGCTCGGTGGCGTGCTTCTCCTTGAGAGAGATGAATTTTTCTTTGGCCTGAAGGATTTTTTTCTCCTTGATGTTTTCTCCCCGCTGTTTGGCATCGCGAATGATTTTTTGCGATTTGCCCTTGAGCAATAGAAAGAATAAAATGTAGCTTCCGCCTCCTCCTAGTAGGACTCCGGCAGCTGCGGCAAATATGGGATTCATGGTATGCTGTGTTGCTCCCTGAGCTCAGCTTTCATAATGCGGATTGGATTCTTTGAAGAAGATGTTCGATTTGCTCCGAAGGCCATGACGTTTCCGCGGTCGCTTGTGACTTGGGTGACTTGCCCGACGCTTGGGCTTGCACAGCGATCTGCAATGCAGCCATGGCCATCAAGTCGATGCGATCTGAGATGGCATACTGTGACTTCAGTTGTGCAATTTGAGCCTCTACAGCTTTCGCTGCTTCTTGGACGACGTCCACCTCATCGGGTGAGAGCGTCAGGGGATAAGAGCGGCCTCCTAAGCTGATGTCAAGTTTCTCCATGGTGTTTTTGCTCATTTTTTGAGAAGAGCGATGCAAGAGTCAATTTCTTCTACCAAAGCATCCATATCAGCCGCAGTTAAGCCTTGAGACCGGGACGAATGGGTTGATTGATTGTTAATGGTGCTGCTTTTATGTCGGTCCTCAGTCAATGCTTTCTCTGCGGCATCCAGCTTCAACAGCAACTCGCTGTTGCTCTCTTTCAATGCGGTATAGGCATCGATTAGACGACTCACAGCCTCGGTCAGAGAAGACAATTGTTCCCGGGAATTAGACATGGCGGCAGCTCATTATCAAATGTACGTGAAGAAGGTCAACTTACTTGGTCGGTGGGCATGTAGTTTTACACCATGCTGACTGCCTT
>DCBH01000008.1:0-11079 GCA_002313415.1 Flavobacteriales bacterium UBA1112 | reverse complement strand
TCAGTGGGTTGTGTTTTGTTGGCTCAACTTGTTCCATAAATACATATGCTCAGGATTGTCAACGTGCTTCGCAATTCAAAGCGCACCATGCCTGGTCGATGCCCTTGCGCATTGAGCCTCGTTTGAGTGGCAACTTTGGTGAACTTCGGGGAGGTCACTTTCACACGGGATTGGACTTCAAAACCGAGGGACGTGAGGGATTGGTGGTGCTTGCTGCTACAGACGGTCGCGTGTCCCGCGTAAAAATGTCTCCGTGGGGTTATGGAAACGCCTTGTACCTAGATGGTCCTGACGGCATCACGACCGTGTACGCTCATTTGCAAAAATTCGCACCACAAATTCAAAAATGGGCCATTGAAAGGAGCTATGAAGGAAGGCATTTGGGTTTGGATGCCTCACCAGCCACGGATTTGACCTTCCAAGCGGGAGATACGATTGGATGGAGCGGAAACTCTGGAGGGAGCGGTGGGCCTCACCTGCATTTCGAAGTTCGCAACACCTCAAATCAACATCCTCTGAATCCGCTCGATGGATGGGTGACCAAAATAGACACACGTCCGCCGGTGCTTCCGACCCTTTGGGCTGAATCGGATCAACTGATGCGCGAGTGGAATCTCAGTGAAGTCGATACGGTTCTTGTTCCCACCTTATTTCGTTTATCTGTCGAGGGTTATGATGTCCTCAATGGTGCGCCCAACATCTGTGGTTTGCACGAATTGCAAGCTGTCGCGATGTCTCAAAATGGCAATGAACTGATGTCCTACAAAGCGTCTTGGACCGAGCTCGACTTCAGCGTTAACAAAGACATGAATGCACATGCTTTTTATCCCATTTGGGGGTCACAACGCAAACAAGTGCACCGATTGCATCGGCTGGCCACAAATCGCTTGGGCATCTATGACAGCCCGCCACACAGTGGCTGGCTTCAATTGAAGCCAAAAGAGACTTCCGCCTTGCAAATTCGCGCCATCGATGCATCTGGAAACGAGACGATGCACGAGGTGGTTTTGAAGGCAGATCCAGAATGCATCTTAAATTCTAATTGGAAACTTAAGGACATGCCTTGGGAGGGTGAAACCAAAGTTGTGGAGCCCGGGACATCAGGAAGGTGGGAGACGGCCATGGCCACGATTGCCTGGGAGGCAAATACATTTTTTGAATCGGTGGGTGTGGGATGGTCCATGAATGATGAACACTCTGGGGGTACATTGTTCCCTTCGATGGTTCCTTTTAAAAAGACGATTTCAGTGACTTGGAACGTGCCAAAAACAATGGATCCAAAACACGGGTTTTGGTCGGCTTTGTCTGGCAACATCTGGCCTGCCGACAAGTGGTTGGCTGTCCAAAGAAGTGACAAGGGCAATGTGTTGGGCACAGCAAAAGCGGAGGTTGTCGAAGGACGAGCAACCATGTGGTTGGCGGAAGGGGGTGTTTGGAATCTTGAGCGAGATACAGTGGCGCCTAGAGTGCTGCCCTATCACAGTGGCACGCCTCTGATTTCTGATGGAGATGCAGTCTGGTTCGTGGAAGATGAATTGTCGGGCATCGACGAGCTTCAATTGACTTTGGATGGCGTGTGGGCGCGATTGGTTTGGGATCCCAAAAGAAACATGGTTACCTATGAACACGGCGACGGAGTGCACAGCGCGAACAGACCGGTCAAAGCTGTATTGACAACCATCGATAAGGCTGGAAATGCAGCGAAATGGACAGGTTTACTGTCGTGGCCCTGACACAACTTAGCGATTCAGTTTAGCCTTTACCAAGCTGTAATCAAGGAAGTAGAGCGCACGGATTGAGATGGAGTTCGTAAACCCTTCTTGGAGCATGTTTCCCCAATTGTTCCAATAGCCCACAGGCAAGATGAATCCTTCCTCATTGAGGGTGTTCTTCCAAACAATGCTCAATTCACTGCCGGGAGAAAAAATCCAACGGTACACAAGATCGACACTCCACGCATTGTAATTCAGGTCTCGACTGGAGGTTCCATTGGCTTCATTCAACAAAAGAGAATTGAAGGGAGTTGCTCCATCGAGACTTCCATCGGCATTCAATTCAAAAAACTCGTGGTAATCCACCACACTCCAATAGTGTCGAAGCCTTGCGGACAAACTGGATGTAGGTGCAAAGATGTAACTGGCATTGAGCACATGCGTGTTGCTTGTGTTTTCACGGCGTCCAAACAAACTCACAGCCTCGCCAATGGGGTCTTCCTCGACAGAAGCCCAGCCGCGCTCGTTGCGCCGAACTTGCCAACTCCAGACATAATCTACACTCAATCTGTCGCTGAACCGGATACGAGGTGCAAGTCGGAGAAAAAATTCGTTCCAATCTGGAATTTCGGGCCTCCATCGGCGCTTGATGAAACCGTCTAGAGCCACTGCTTTTCGATAGTCTGTGGACGTTACAAATTCAGCCGAAGTCCAGCGTGGTGTTCTGAACGGAATGGCTTCCAGACGCGAGGCAAACCAATCCATACCGCTGCGAGGTTGACCTTCAAATTCAAATTTGTTAAACCAAAACGTCTTGGACACAGCGGCCCATTCTGAGCCCCAGGTAATGTTGCTGTATTCTCTCGGCGCATAGAGGTGGTTCAATTCACCATCCATTGACCACCACATGCGGTTGAACACTCCAAACGGCTGATATATTCCGTATTCCAATTTTCCTGAGGTGACAATTTCATTGGGTGCCGCCAAGTAGCCCAAATCGTTGGGATTGTAGTTCTCCGACTCTCGGTAGTGCCCGACATTGCCTCGAAACTGTCCGGATGTCTTGGACAAATTCACACCCCAACGGTGACCCTCGTCGTGACTGGACGCATCACCTTGGGCCATGGTGTTTCGAGCTGCATTTCCACTGATCGCCCAACTGTTGTCTTCGTTGCGAAAAGTATATTCTGCACCTTGAACGAAGGCGTCGCGACCATTTCCCGATCGAAGGGTGTTCGTGCTGAGCAGTGTGATGAAACTGTTGTTGGGTAGATTTTGATCGGCCACAGTGACATTGTACGAGGTCAATGCGCCTCGGCCGTCAGTGGTATCTCGTGCAAATGCCTGAAAGACCCCAATGCCGGTCCCTGCCGCCGAACGACCGCTGAATTTGGTTGCATTGAAGAGTTGCCCCTCATCTCCCACGCGGCGGCTGTAAAACAAACCGCCTTTGTTGAATAGGTCTGTGCCTTCCAAAAAGAAGGGACGATTCTCGTCAAATCGCACCTCGTATGGGCTGAGGTTGAGCACCAAATTGTCGGTCACCACTTGACCAAAATCGGGCACCAAGGTCATGTCGACAGTGAAGGCATCTCCAATGCCGATTTTGGCATCAAGTCCTCCATTGAATGGAGCAGCCCATTGGCGTTCACCTTGCTCGTCTACTGCAGTGGTGGCATATCCGCTGATGTAAGGAAACAGTGCGATTCGCGGGGGAGTATCCACACCTTCAATGCCACGCAGAATGCCCCCTTGATTCACCATGCCGTCCATGGTTGGGTCGAGCGCATTCCAGACGGATTCCTCTCGCGACCTGCGCACGCTCCGCCAGATATTCATTCCCCATTCTTGTGTAACGCCTTCTGGCAACTTTGGCATTCGGAATTGACTCCATGGCACTCTGATCTCTGTGGACCATCCACGGGGATGAATCTGACTCCGAACTTCCCAAACGCCGTTCCAAGAGTCGTCAGAGCCTTGGGCGTTCATGATGAAGTCGTTCAAAGCGCCCCTCGGCGTGGTACTGAAACCAACGGCATTGATGCCGTCGTTGTAGGGGCTAAACCAAATCCCAAATTCATCCGAATTCTCAACCTCATCTCGCACACTCAACTGCTGAAGAATGGAGTCTGGCGCTGCATCATACATCTGTGCAGCGATGTATAGGTTGTCGTCGTCGTAGGCAATCCACACTTCCGTTCGATGAGTGGGGACACTTTGGGGAAATGGGCGACTCTGAGTGAAATGCTTTGCGCTGGGCGAAGTACGCCAAATCTCTTCTTGAATCAGACCATCCAATTGAGGAGGAATGCTGACGCGGAATGCCTCGGCTTCTTGCTGATTTAAGTTGAATGGGGTTTGCGCATCAATGGTCAACCAACAGCACCACGCCATCAAGTAAAGTCCGAGCGAGGTTTGTTTGATGTTCTGTTTGATGTTCAACGGAAAATGCGTTGCTTGTTCAACCACCTTTGGTAAGCCCGAGCATTGCGTAAATGTTCGCGATAGGTACGTGCAAAATTGTGCGTGGTGTCTCCGGGTTTGGCGCACATGTAGAAAAAGTTGTGTTCAACAGGGTGCAAAACACTCTGGAGATATCGCGGGTCAACAAACCGAATGGGACCTGGAGGCAATCCAAGATTTTGATAGGTATTGTATGGGGAGTCGACTTCTTTGTGTTCATCGAGAACGCGACGGATGGAAGGATCTCGCAAAGCGAAAATGAGGGTTGGATCAGCTTGCAACGCCATGTTTTTTTGCAATCTGTTCAGGTATAGGCCAGCAACGAGGGGAGCCTCAGAGATCACTGCGGTCTCGGCTTGAACAATGGATGCCAAAATGGTGACTTCCCGCGGGGTTAGTCCCAGCGCGCGTGCCGCAGCCAAACGGTCTTCACTCCACCATTGTTTGTGTTCGAAAATGAGCCGCTGGGCCATGGTTTGTGCATCGGATTCCCACCACATTTCGTAGGTGTTGGGTATCACTCGCCACATCATAGAATCTTGGGATAGCATGGTGGCGACTCGGCTGCTGTCTGCATGAATGTGCCGAGTTGCGGTACCTGCAATGGGCCCCACATCTCGACCGGCACGAATGAGGACTTGAACAGCTTCACGGTTTCCTGTAGCTAGGCGTGCGGCACTGTTTCTTACAGATTCACCTTGTGGAAATTGATATCGACCCGCTTTCAATCGTCCTTCCCATGATCTCATTTTTAAATGGGCCAAAACACGGTCGCCGGAAGACGGGAGTTGTTCTTTCAAACTGATCATGTGTTGGACCACGTTGTCCCCCGGCTTCAAGTCGACTGTCACAAGATGCTCGCACCAACGTCCTGCCACCCAACGATCCCAAGCAACAATGCTTAACGTCAATCCAATTCCGACGACCATCAAAATGCCGGTGACCATGCGTCTTTTGCTCATGTCATTTCCTGAGTTACGCAATCCACGAATTGAAGAAGAGCTGAAGCGTCACAACATCTGTCCATGCGCCTTGAGGCGTTCGGATCCATTGTTCTCGCTTGCCGGTTGCGTCGAATCCAACTTCTGTAAACAACCGCAGTGAGGCCACATGATTCGAAGGCACTTCGGCATACAGTTGTTTCAGTCCCAAATGATTTGAAGCATAGCGTCCAAGTAAGGACAAACCTGCTCGGGCGTGGCCCTTTCTTCGATGAGTTTTGTCAATGTGTATCGCTACCCCTGCGCGGAGCTGTCGAGGATCAAAATCGTAAAGATCAATGGCTCCTGCAGAAACCCATGAACCCTCGCTCTCATCATATGCGTCGAGCATCCAACGCAATTGCCTGTCGAGGTAGAGATCGTGATTACCCTTGGCGTATTGAGTCATAGCTTCAATGCTCACGGGTAGAATTCGAGCCCCCATCCACCAATCGTCACTTTCGTTCTCCCAACGTTGTACGGTTTGGACATCCGCCATTTCCATGGCGCGCAATCGATGTTGGTCTGTGGTCAACACGCTGCGAAGATAGCCGTACCTTCGGCCTCATGTGGAAATTGGCAACATCCCTTGCATTAAGCATCCTTTTTGTCGGTTGCACTGTCAACCAAGATTTGATGTTTCGTTCAGGCGCTGACTACGCTTATGAAAAATTGAACGAAACGACAAATGAAGCCTACCGACTGGCGCCCAACGATCGATTGCAACTTCAACTGTTTTCAAATCGGGGTCAACGTCTGATGGCGATGACTGCGGGCTCTGTTGAGGAAAATCGTGGAGACAATTTGTTTCAACAGCAGCGCGCCATGTTTACCTACCGCGTTGAGCTTGATGGGACAGTGGAACTCCCGGAGGTCGGAGCAGTGAAGTTGGCTGGACTGACGTTGGACGAGGCAGAGCAGACCATCGAGGCAGCATATGAATCAGAATACGTGGATCCGTATGCGTTGTTGCAAGTGGTCAACAACCGTGTTTTGGTTTTTCCGGGAGAAGCGGGGCAGGCGACAGTCATTACCCTTCAAAACCAAAATACCACTGTGATCGAAGCCTTGGCTCAAGCGGGTGGCATCCGCCAGCGTGGTCGATCAAAGCAAATCAAACTCATCCGACAGCGAGGGGATGAAAATCTAGTCTATCACATGGACTTGAGCACAGTAGAAGGGCTAAAGGATGCTCGAATCATTGTTCAGGCAAATGACATCATTTATGTGGATTCCAATCCGCAGGTTGTGAGAGAGCTTCTGGCTGATGTTTCACCTCTTGCGCAATTGGTCACGACATTCACATCATTGTGGCTCACTTATCAAGTTTTGCTAGCTCAAGATTGATGGAGGTTCAAACTACCCCTCTTGAAGGATTGCTTCTGATTCGTCCCCCCTCGTATGGGGACAATCGAGGTTTCTTTTCCGAAACATGGAACCAGAGAACGTTGAACGAGGCTGTTGGTGAAGAAGTGAGTTTTGTTCAGGCAAACGAGAGCCGTTCTCGTGCTGGCGTGTTGCGAGGGTTGCACTTTCAGGCACCTCCTCATGCTCAGGGGAAATTGGTGCGTGTTTCTGAGGGCAAGGTGCTCGATGTTGCGGTGGACTTGAGAGTAGGAAGCCCGACATTCGGACAACATCATGCTGCACTTTTGTCCCGTGAAAACCGTTGGCAGTTTTTCATCCCTGAAGGTTTTGCTCACGGCTTTTTGACCTTGGAAGACGAAACATCCTTTCATTATCTCTGCACCAACTTTTATTGTCCAGAATTTGAGGGAGCTTTGTTGTGGAGTGATCCTGATTTGGGAATTGATTGGGGAGTGGAGGCGCCTACGGTCAGTGAAAAGGACATGCAGAGCAGCTTGTTTTCGACGTTTGATTCGCCTTTTGTGTTTTCACCCAAAGCACGCTGAGCGCTACAATACTTTTCGAAGGCGGCCTGTTGGCAAGGAAAGGGACTCGGCGCCAAATGAGGCTTTGAGCTTTGCATCTTGCAGGCCATGGCCTCTTCATCCATTGTTATCAATTCAAAAATCCTCGTCTCAGTTGTCCTATTTCTAGGTGCAGGCGCGTGGTTCAGTTCAACGTCATCGGCCAGCAGAGTCTCAGAATTTGCGGACTTGTCCAAGCGTCATGCTCCGGTCATTTCTCCGACAGTGCCGGGCGCGTTGACGTTGTTTGGTGAGCCAGTTCCTTTAAAAGACTTCGGAGTTCGAGAGGCGCTGGATCGTGAACTGGTGGTCAATACATACAGGCACAGTTCCACCATTTTGTACCTCAAGCGGGCAGCGCGATGGTTTCCTGTTATAGAGCCAATCCTAGAAGAAGAGGGTGTGCCTTTGGACTTCAAATATTTGTCTGTCATTGAGAGTGGATTGAGTCAGGTGGTGAGTCCTGCTGGGGCATCTGGTTTTTGGCAATTCATGAAGAGAACTGCACCAGAATATGGACTCGAGGTATCGGAGACGGTGGACGAGCGTTACCACGTCGAAAAGTCAACTCGTGCCGCCTGCGCTTACCTCAAAGAGGCGCAGGAAAAGTTTGGAAGCTGGGTGCTTGCTGCTGCCTCTTACAACATGGGCAAGTCGGGTGTATCCAAGGCGCTTGAATCTCAGCAGGTATCCACCTATTGGGATTTGCATCTCAATTCTGAAACCGCACGCTACGTCTATCGAATGCTGGCATTAAGAGAAGTGATGCAGTCTCCCGAGCTCTACGGATTCCATCTCGGACGACAAGATGTTTATGCACCTCTCGAGTGCAGACAGGTTGAAGTAAAAAGTGACATTGAAAACTTGGCAGAGTTTGCCATTTCGGAAGGCACCACTCTCAGGGAGTTGAAGACCATGAACCCATGGTTGCGTGCCGACGATTTTGAAGTGCCTGAAGGACGCACTTACTGGATATCAGTTCCATTTTGAATTCCGCCAATGTGAACGGCAGACGTTCTTAGCCTTTTGAGTCCATCCTCGGACACGACATACCGCTCTTGTATCCCAGGTTGGTGAAGAGCTTCTTTCACAGTCAAAACGGCACCCGCAGGGACACGCGCATTGTGGAGTGCAAGATGAAGTTTTTGCCAAGCCCAAGTTTTCGCAGCGTCATGAAGCTGGGTCATCAATGTGCTCCGGTTCATTACCCGCAAAGCATTTGTGCAAAAGGTGGCTTCAGAAGCCAAATCGGGTATACCTAGCGTGTGGCAGAGGCTTTCGAATTGAGCGTTGCTGCCAACCGCCAACACGAGATTTCCGTCAGCACATTGCAGCAAGTCTCCATAGGGTGCGATGTTGGGATGTGCCGAACCTTGTCTTTGCGGATTGAGGTCATTGATGAGTGCGTTGGTTCCTTGGTTTGCAAGGGCAGTGATTCCACAACCCAGCAAACTCACTTCGGCGTACCAACCTTCTCCTGTCTTTTCACGTTGGTAAAGCCCGCCGAGAACAGCAGCTCTCATTTGATGGGAGGCAAGTACGTCCATCAAAGCTACTGGCATGCGTGCTGGGGGGCGATCGGGAGATCCGTTCATGGACATGAATCCAGTCTCTGCTTGAATGACGACGTCATAGGCCAGTCGTGAAGGGTCTAGGTCGTGACCGACAAGCCGAATGTGAACCAATGAAGGAAAGGATGCTTTAATCTGATGGGGCATGAGTCCCATGCCTTCGAGGTCACGCCACTTCATATTTTGCAATAAAATGTCGGTGTCTATGAGTTGAGATTTCAACCAATCGCGGCCTTCGACCGATTTAAGATTGCAAGTAACCAATCGTTTTCCTGTGTTGGCAGAACAGTAATACGCTGAAGTTCGGTCGGTGGGCTCGCCCCGGGAGCGCCAAGTCTGGGTGACATCTCCACGTGGTGGCTCGACTTTCAATACATCAGCACCACATTCAGCCAAAAAAGATCCTGTCAATGGTCCAGCAAGCACGCTTGACAAGTCCAACACTTTAAGCCCCTCGAGTAAACCAGTCATGGCGACAAGTTAATTCTAACAAGTTGATTAAGAGAGGGATGACAATGCGTTCTTGTAGGTGTCAATGGCGCGTTGCCTCGCCATTTTGTGGTCAACCATAGGGGCTGGGTACGATTCAGTGCCATATTCGGGCACCCACTTTCTGACATAGGTCAATTTGCGGTCAAATTTTTGAAGTTGGGACGTGGGATTGAATACTCGGAAGTAGGGTGCGGCATCGCACCCTGATCCCGCTGCCCACTGCCACCCTCCCACATTGCTTGCAAGTTCGAAGTCAAGCAGGTGGGCGGCGAAATGTCTTTCGCCCAAACGCCAATCGAGCAAAAGATGTTTGCAAAAGAAAGAGGCCACGACCATGCGGACTCGGTTGTGCATGAATCCTGTGGCCAAAAGTTCTCGCATGCCCGCGTCGACAAGGGGATAGCCAGTTTCACCTCGCGTCCAACGCTGAAAGTCCTCGTCGTTGTGTCGCCATGGAACTCGGTCGTATTGTGGTCGGAATGCATCTTTCATGCTATGAGGAAAGGCGTGCATGACGTGCTGGTAAAAATCCCGCCAGATTAATTCAGTCAACCACTTTTCACTGTATTTAAAACCTTCCTTCGCTGCTTCACGTATGCTCTTTGTGCCAAAGCGCAAGTGTACGCTCAAACGAGACGTTCCTCTCACGGAGGGGATATCGCGCATTTCTGCATATTGCGTGAGGACGTTTTTTGTGATGGTTGCTTCAGGAGCAGAAATTGAGCTTCTTTTGAACCCAATCGAGTCAAGTGAAGGCAGCGTTGAATCCCAAGTGTGTAAGGAACCTAAATGCTTCTCTGATGGAGAGGTCTTCATATTCTCCTCTGAGAGGTTGAGGTGCCATCGCTTACTGAATGGGGTAAATACAGTGTATGGGGTGCCGTCAGGTTTTGTGACTTCTCCAGGAGCTTGGATGACGTGGTCAGTGAACGTATGAAAAGCCACCCCCCTGGTTTTCAGAAGATTTCTTGCGGCGGCATCGCGTGTTTGGGCGTAAGGTTCATAATCTTCGTTGGTATAAACGGCCTTCATCATGCCGTTTTCTGCGAGGGTCTCCAGAACATTAATAGGGTCGTCGTGGACCACGAGAAGTGAAGCTCCGAGGTCGGAAGCTTCTCCCTGCATGTGACTGATTCGGTCGTGAAGAAAAGTGATGCGGGCGTCATGCTGGTTGTCCAGGCGGTCCAAAATGTTTTTGTCAAAAACAAAGAGGGGTACCACTGGATGTCCGGAAGTGAGCGCTGCATCAAGGGCCCGGTTGTCTTGCCATCTCAAGTCCCGGCGGAACCAGTGAACGACAAAAGGGGAATCGAAAGAAGGAATACTCATGGTTGACACTTGAGAAATGTTGGACAAGGAAACGGCCCGCTTTTGCGGGCCGCCTTTTGTTCCAAAAACTGGATCAAAACACCTTACGATCTCGTGAATGAAGCACATTCACAACGTCAGGAACATGTTGCAAAAAGAAAGGTTCAAAGCCTTCGAACTTTTTTTTATATCGGATGTTCCTTCCATCAAACCCAAAACCATTAATCATTCTTATGAAGCATTTTTTTACTCTTGTTACCGCTACAATGGCATTTGTGACCACTGGATGGAGCCAAACCGTAGTCGATATCGTAGTTGAAAGCGAAGATCACACAACCCTCGAAACAGCTGTTGTGGCCGCTGGACTCGTTGAAACCTTAAGCGGTGAAGGCCCCTTCACTGTGTTCGCCCCCACGGACTCGGCATTTGCGAATTTGCCAGAAGGCACGCTTGATGCAGTTCTTGCAGACAACGATTTGCTTACGTCGATTTTGACCTACCACGTAGTTGGCAGCACGGCGCTCAGCACCGATTTGTCGGACGGCATGATGGTGGAGACTCTGAACGGCGCCGAAGTCACAGTGACGATCAACGATGAAGGTGTCTTCATCAATGATGCTCA
>DCBH01000010.1:5341-9849 GCA_002313415.1 Flavobacteriales bacterium UBA1112 | reverse complement strand
TTTTTGACTCGTCGGTCTTTCAATGCAGCCACGGCCATCGCAACTGCGGTGTAGGTCTTTCCCGATCCTGCAGGCCCGACTGCAAATACCATGTCATGGTCCAGAATGGCCTCTACAAGGCGTCTTTGATTCGGCGTTCGCGCAGTGACTTTTAATCCTCCAGGTCCATGCACAATGACATCACCTTGCGACGCGCTCTGAAGGAGGGAGGCCTCATCGCTTTTGGTCAGTCTCTCAATGTCGTCTTCACCGATGTTGTTGAATCTGTCAATGTGCCAAATGACCATTCGCATGACTTCCTCAAAGCGTCCGAGATCTTCTCGGTCGCCCATGGCCTTAATTTCTGTGCCTCGAGCAACGATGCGTAATTTGGGAAAATGGGTCTTCAGCGCACGTAAGTTGGCGTTTTCTTGACCTAAAAAGGTCATGAGATCGAGGCCCTCGAGCGAAAGAATGGTTTCATGCATGTGGATGACAAAAGTAGCTTCCTCACCTTTGCATTCGTGACACCCATCACCCTCATTAGCGATTTCGGTTCGGACAGTGTGTATGTCGGCCTCCTGAAGGGCAGTATCCTCAAGCGAATGCCTGAGGTTCAAATCGTTGATTTGACGCACAGTATCAGACAATTTGACCCCGTTCATGGCGCATTTGTTCTTCGTGCAGCAATGGATGTCTTTCCCAAGGGAACAGTGCATTTGATTGCCATCAATGCCGTTGAAACTCCGGACCATCCGCACCGCATTGTGAAAATGAATGGGCAATATTTTGTTGGGGCAGATACAGGTGTATTTCAGCTGATGGGCGCCAAAAAACCGGATGCTGTATACGATCTCTCGGGTGTCCAAACAGATGAGGACTTGCCGACATTTCCTGAGCGGTCCTTGTTTGTGTCGGCCGCGACTCATCTGGCCAAAGGTGGCATTCCCGAGATGTTGGGAAGACCAGCTTCTCTGGTCACCCAGGCGCAGAATGTGAGGCCCGTGGTCGAGGGAAATGCACTTGTAGGTCACGTTCGACACGTGGATGGACGAGGCAATTGCATTACGGACATTGACCGCAAATTGTTCAAGGATGCAGGTCGCGGAAGGCAATTCTTCATTGACATGCGTCGCGCGCGAAGCGACATTCGACGCATTTCGAGGACTTACACTGACGGGACGCCTGGAGAACCAGTTGCCGTATTCAACGCCATGGGGCTCTTGGAAATTGCCATTTGCATGGGAGGATCAAAGTCTGGATATGGCGGTGCCACGGACCTGTTGGGACTGAAATACGAGGACCCCGTTCGCATTGAGTTTGCATCTGTCACCAATTCATCCACGCTGGAGTTGTGATTGTCCGAATTGTTAGACTCACTCTTTTGCGGCATCAAGTCGCCGAGTTTGATGCACTTTTTGCAAAGCATCGTGAACAGATTCAAGCTCAACAAGGCTGTTTGGGTGTTGAATTGTTGACCGATTCCAAAAGACCTTTTGTCCGTGCAACGTTGAGTCGATGGGATTCGGAAGCGGATTTGAATGCCTACAGGTCTTCGGCTTTATTTGGCGTGATTTGGCCGGCCACCAAAGTCCTGTTTTCCGCTCCTCCACAGGTGTGGTCTTATGAGGTGGTGGAGGCTGGGTAAGGGCTATCTTTGCTTCTCGATTCATGCGTGCACTTGTTCTCAAAGAAATTCAGGGCTTTTTTAGCTCGCTTCTTGGCTACACCGTGGTCGCGGTGTTTCTACTTTTTACAAGTCTGTTTCTTTGGTTGTTTCCCGGCGGATGGAACATCCTAGATGGAGGGATGGCTTCAATGGAACCCTTCTTTGCAATGGCACCTTGGGTGTTGATGTTTTTGATTCCGGCAATCACCATGCGTTCGTTTGCGGAAGAACACCGAGCCGGAACTTTGGAGCTGGTATTGACGAGACCGCTGACGGAAGGTCAAGTTGTTCTTGCCAAATTTTTGGGGGCGTGGGCCGTGGCCATAGCTGCTTTGGTTCCCACATTGTCCTACGTTCTCGTTGTGGGGATGTTGGGACGCCCAGCTTGGAATTTGGACTTGGGCTCGGTTTGGGGGTCTTATCTGGGATTGTTCGTTTTTTCTGGTGCGCTCACTGGCATTGGCGTGGTGGCCTCCAGCTGTACCATGCAGCCATTGGTGGCTTTTTTATCTGCCATGTTGGCGTCCATTGTTGCGTACTTTGGTTTTGGAGCTCTCGCTGACTTTGCATGGCTCGGTGAGTGGGAGCACGCTTTTGTCCAGCTTGGCATGGAGTCTCATTTTGACGCCATGAGCCACGGCAGACTGGATTCGAGAGACGTGGTTTATTTCGCAGCGTGGATGGCGTCGTCGGTGCTCTTGTCGAGGTTTGTGTTGGCCTTGCGCAGAGGGCGCATCGTTCGTGAAGGGACTGCCTTGTTGCTTTCAACTGCTGTGGTCGTGGTGATGGTGGCTTTGAGTCAAATGGTCCAAGGTGCGGTGGACCTGACTGCAGAGAAACGCCACACGTTGGCAGATGGAACAGTTGCCTTGTTGGAGGGATTGCAAGATGACGTGATCGTGACTTGTTACCTCACAGGGGAGTTGCCTCAAGAATGGCGGCGTTTGGAAACAGAGGTCGAATCGTTGCTTCGTCGAATGTCGAGGGCAAGCGATGGTCGATTGGCTTTCCAATTTGTCGACATTTACGACATTGACGATGCACAGACCATAGGTCAAAACGAGCAGGCCTTGTTTGAGCGCGGGTTGAAATTCACTCGAATTGCATTCGAAGACAATGGCCGACAAGCCTTTCAGACCATCTGGCCCGGCGCGATGATTTCATATCGTGGGGAAGAGTACCCTGTTCAATTTTTTGGTAGCGATGTGCCTCAAGCTGACCAGGCCATGATTCAAGGTTCCGTCAATACACTTGAATTCAATTTGGCCTCGGGCATCCGAAACAGCACGGCGTTTGAGTCCAAAGCCATCGCCATCTTGGAAGGTCATGGTGAGCTTGAAGATCTCGCCATGGCAGACTTGGTTAAAACGCTAGAGGAAGACCATCTCGTTGCTCGAGTGGCCCTCGATGGCCGTCTGAACGTGCTTTCTGAAAAGCTTGATGGCATGCGTTATCGAACCAACCGTTACGACCTGCTCGTTGTGGCCAAGCCCGACAGTTTGTTTCCCGAAAAAGACAAAGTAATTCTGGATCAATTCCTCATGAACGGAGGCAGAATCCTTTGGATGGTTGATCCTGTGCTTACGGACTTAGATAGCCTGCGTGATGCCCAAGAAACATTTGGCGTTGAGAACGACTTGGGCTTGTACGAACAGCTGTTCAATTATGGCGTGCGTTTGAATCGAGATCTCATCATCGATCCTCAATGTGCACCCATCATGCTTGATGCTGGGCCCATGGGCAACCAGCGTAACATGCAGCTGTTCAACTGGTATTTCGCGCCCTTGTCTATGCCCCTAGGGACAGGTCATCCTATTACCAACAATTTGGATCCCATCCACTTTGATTTCGTGTCGTCCATGGATTTGGTCAACACTCAGGATGAGGTCAAATCCACAATGTTGCTTACCTCGAGTGAGCGGGCCAAGACATATCGGGTTCCAGTCCGAATCTCAAGTGGCATTGTCGATCTGGATCCAGGTTATTTTTCGGAGGGTAACACGCCCAATGTGGGTTTTGCTGCGTTGCTTGAAGGGTCGTTTACATCGCACTTTGCCCAAACTTTACCCAGCATTCTTCGTGATGATGCAGACTTTGCCTTTCGATCTTCAAGTGCACCCACTGCGATGGTCGTCATTTCAGATGGAGATGTTGCGAGGAACAAATTCCGATCAGATGGGAAAATTCTTCCTTTGGGGTACGATCGATATGCACGTCGTGTCGTCTACGACAACAAGGAATTTCTACTCAATACAATCAATTATCTGCTGCAAGAAGATGCCTTGATCAGCGTGCGTTCTCGGAGCATTGCACTTCGCCCTCTAGACGATGTGCGCATTCGCTTGGAGCGAAGTGGTTGGCAATTCGTGGCTGTGGGAATGCCATTGCTTCTCGTAATCCTTGTGGCAGGTGCTATACTTACAACGCGTCGACGGATGTTTGGTCGAGCGTGATAACTCCAAGAACTCATGCATTCTAATTTGCGCATCCTCTACGTTCTTATGGCCTTGACTGTATTGCTTGGTGGCGTGGTGTGGTTGAAGGGCGATGACGGGAGTTTGGATGGAATTGAAGGAACTGATTTTGGCATTGCTGATACCTCAAGGGTTGACAAAATCTTCATTGCCGACATGGATGGGGGTGAGGTCACCTTAACTCGGCCTGAGCGAGGGCGGCTTTGGGATCTAAACGGCAGGTACAAAGCCCGCGAAGATGCGGTCACCCTTCTTTTGAAGACGTTTCGACGGGCGGCAATTCAGGGCCCTGTGGCAGAAATGGCCAAGAACAATGTGGTGGGTTTGATTTCGGCTCGAGGTAAAAAAGTTGAGATATACCAGGGAGGTGACACACCTGTGAAGAC
>DCBH01000010.1:0-4933 GCA_002313415.1 Flavobacteriales bacterium UBA1112 | reverse complement strand
CCATACGTTGTTCATATGGAGGGGTTTACAGGATATCTCAGCACCCGCTTTTTTACTTCGGAAAGAGAATGGAGGCACACAGGAATCTTCAACTATCCCAAACGCTCGCTCGCTGCGGTGGAGGTGCGAGTTCCAGGAAGAAAGGAAGAGTCATACGCACTTTTGGCGAATGACAGCGGTACACTAGAATTGTTTGATTTGGAAGGTGAACCCCTGGTTTATCGGGATACATCGGGGATTCAGGACCATTTTTTGCGATTCAAAAAGGTTCACCTCGAAACGTACCGATCGAGACTTGAGGCTCGAGTAGAGGACAGTTTGAGGCAGGCTTCTCCAGCTTTTGAAATTGACGCCTTGGGACGAAGTGGTCGAAAATCAAAAATTGACATTCACTGGAAGCCAGTCGCAGGCCGTATGAACAACAGCGAATTATTTGACACGCACGATGCGGAGCAACTGTATGGGGTCACAGAGCAGGGGGAAGTGGTCTTGCTGCAAAGGTTTGTGTTTGATCCCTTGATTCGCTCACTTAGCGAGCTGCAGAAAGATCCAATTCCACCTGTTGCATCAGCTGGGTTGCCCATGCCGACCAACTGAGCCGTTTTTTGATTTGCTTAAACGCAGATTGGATGTCTGAGGGTTGGGCGAGCCAAGGTTTGGACATGGCTTCAGACAAGGCTTCAGGATGATTTGCAGGGACCAGTCTTCCGGTCAATTCAGGGACGATGGTGTGCGACAGGTCGCCCACGTCAGAGGCGATAACTTTTCTTTGGTGGTGTAAGGCCAAGGCGGTCACACCACTTTGAGAAGCGCGTAAGTAAGGCAGTACGACATTGTCAGCCGCGGCAAAGTAAACAGGGACGTCATGGTCATCGATGAATTCTGCGTGGATGTGAACCCTGTTTTCCAATCCAAATTTTGCGATGGCCTCAGCATAGGGCTTCCAAGAACCATAGCACTCCCCAGCCACCACCAAAACGTGATGTTGTGGCAATGTTGACATGGCCTCAAGAAGCACAGAAAGCCCTTTGTAAGGTCGAATCAATCCAAAAAAGAGGTGAACGTGGTCCTCGTCTGTTAAACCGAGTTTGCGTCGAGCCTCCTCTGGTCTGATCGAATTCGAATGATGATCGTATAAGGGGTGAAACAGTGTGTGCGGCCCCCATGCTTTGAGTGAATCACTCACGGGCTGGCTCAAAGTAAAAACACCATCTACAGTTTTCAAGAATCGTCCAGTCAATCGCCGATCCAAGACGCTCCCGTCGTGGGATGAATCGTTGTGCATGAGCGCATAAACCTTTTTTACGCCCCTGCGTTTGGCTTCTTGAGCTACACCTGTCAAGGCCGGTGCCAGAGCTCCGTGCCAAAACGGAAGCAGTACGACATCGCTTCGGTCAGCCAATTGCCTGCCTGTTGTTTTCCAGCTGAGCGGATTTAAGCTGTCCAGGGTCGCAGGCATGTTCACATCTTTGAGAGAAGCCCCTGGCTCGAATTGGGATGTGCCGGGAAAGACCATGGAGGGGTATTGACGTTTCCATGTCAGCTGGCAGACATCATGCCCCATCTCACATAGCGCGCTTGACATGGCAGCATTGAATTGTGCGATGCCGCCGCGGTAAGGAGGGAAGGTTGAAGCGATGCCCAAACGCATGCTGCAATTTGGGGCAAGAACAGTTCCGCACCAACCTATATTCGCCCTATGAATGCGTATTTGGTTGACGGCGTGCGCACGCCGATTGGTTCGTTCGGAGGCACATTGTCTCCAATTCGTACAGATGACTTGGCGGCTCATGCCCTGTCTTCATTGATGAATCGGCATCCCGAATTGGATGCCATGGCTGTGGGTGATGTGTTGATGGGCTGTGCCAACCAAGCTGGGGAGGACAACAGGAACGTGGCTCGAATGGCCAGTTTGCTCGCGGGCTTGCCACAAGAGGTTCCGGCAGAAACGGTCAATCGCCTCTGTGCATCGGGACTGGCTGCTTCTGTGCACGCCGCTCGCATGCTGCACTTGGAAGATGCCAACGTTGTGCTGGCAGGAGGTGTTGAGCACATGACTCGAGGTCCTTGGGTACTGAGCAAGGCGTCTAAGCCTTTTGGTCGGGATATGGAGTTGTACGACACCAGTTTTGGATGGCGTTTCATCAATCCACGTCTCGATGCTTTGTATGGCACGGAGGGCATGGGGCAAACAGCTGAAAACCTTGTGGAGTTGCATCAAATCAGCCGTGAAGATCAAGATGCCTTTGCTTATCGCAGTCAAATGAAGGCTGCCGCAGCTCAGCAGGAGGGACGTCTCTCCGAAGAAATTGTGGGATTGAGCATTCCAAGACGCAAGCAAGATCCGGTGTTGTTTGATCAGGATGAGTTCGTCAAACCCAATACCACACAGGAGGTGTTGTCCAATCTTCGTCCCGCCTTTAGAAAGGAGGGAGGGAGCGTGACCGCGGGCAACGCGAGTGGTCTAAACGACGGTGCGGCGGCCTTGTTGTTGGCCAATGAATTGGGGATGAAGGAGCAAGGCCTTGAGCCACTTGCACAAATTCGTGCTTCTGCCGTGGTTGGTGTGCCACCTCGAATCATGGGCATTGGCCCTGTTGAGGCTTCAAATCGGGCGCTCAAGAAAATTGGAATTGGGTTTGATGATCTGGATGTGATTGAGTTGAATGAAGCATTTTCAGCTCAGAGTTTGGCGTGCATCAGGAGTTGGAATTTGGCCGATGACGATGAGAGAATCAATCCCAACGGCGGGGCGATTGCACTTGGCCACCCCTTGGGAATGTCTGGTGCACGTATTTTGTTGGCGGCGGCGCGTCAATTGAAGAGAACACGAGGTCGATTTGGTCTGGTCACCCTTTGCATAGGAGTAGGACAAGGCTACGCCGCTGTCATTGAAAATACCCAACGTTAAAGTCATGGTGTATGCCTTTCGAAACATGACTCCTGTGGTGCATCCCACAGCTTTTGTCCATCCTCAAGCCACCCTCGTTGGTCATGTGACAGTTGGGCCAGATTGCTACGTAGGGCCACATGCAGTCTTGCGCGGGGATTGGGGCAAAATTGTACTGGATCGTGGATCCAATGTCCAGGAGGGGTGTGTCATTCATATGTTTCCTGGCAAAACGGTTCATCTTCACGAAGGTGCTCACGTGGGGCACGGTGCCAAAGTGCATGGCGCAACGTTAGGTAGGAATTGCATGATTGGCATCAATGCGGTCATACTGGATGGTGCGGTGATTGGAGACGAGTGCATTGTAGGGGCATTGGCTTTGGTTAAGGCCAATTCGATTTTTGAGCGTCGCAGCTTGGTATTGGGTCAACCGGCATCTGTCAAAGGGGAAGTCAGCGATGCCATGATTGCACACAAGACAGAAGGCACAACTCTTTACCAAAGATTGCCAGCTGATTGCCAGGCGCAAATGAAAGAGGTCGAACCACTCACAGAAGTCCCCAGCGACAGAGTTGAGGATTTTCCAGTGTTTGAAACTTGGCAAAAACGCAAAACCAACATCTCCTGATTGTGGGTCGTTCGGGTAGGCGAATTCAGCATTTCAAGCAGTTCAGCGTCCACGACGATGCGTGTGGTATGAAAGTGGGAACGGATGCGCTGATTCTGGGGGCATGGGCAGGGACGACACCTCAGCAAGGTGATCAAAATGTGAGGCACATTTTGGACATTGGGACGGGATCTGGGGTGCTGGCACTGATGCTTGCACAACGTTTTCCACGAGCGACCATTGACGCAGTAGAACTCGAGGATGGAGCCGCTCGCCAAGCGCAAGAAAATGCCAAAAGAAGTCCTTTTGCGAATCGCATAAGGATTCACCATCGAGCCATCCAAGGATGGCAAGGCGAGGCAGACCTCGTTGTTTGCAATCCTCCTTTCTTTCGCGATCACCCAAAAAGCAATGATCGAAAGAGAAATCTGGCTCGACACGATGATGCATTGCCATTACGTGTCCTTTTCACCATTGCAAAAAATTGCATGCACGCGAATGGTGCATTTGATTTGGTCTTTCCCGAAGATCGAGCAGAAGAAGTGATAGAGGTTGCCCAAGACATCGGCTTGACGTTGTCGGCCAAAATTGGACTTCGGGCAACACCTCACCATGAAATTATTCGGAGCCTGTGGTCTTGGCGAAAAGCCAAATGTGATCGACCCGTGATTGAAGTGTGGAACACGGAGTCACATGAGGGACAAGGGAGATGGTCCGAGAAATTGGCGTCGCGCTTGGAGCCGTTTGTTCGTTAAGGCTTAACGCCTTCGGGATGACTTAGCAGCCGAGTACATGTCGCAACTTGGAGACTTGGGCTTCCCACAAGTCTTTGGCATCGTCGACTTCGTCATCCTCTGCAAAGTCCGTGATAACCATGGCATTTTCTCCCGTAAGATCATCGACGCGAATGCGAAGTTCAAAGTAGGTATCCTCTCCATCCTCCTCGGCTTCGAGCCAGCGGAATTTGACGAACTCATCTTTCTTTTTGGAAATCATACGGGCAGACTCTTCACTGCCGTCCCAGAAAAAAATATGAACGTCTTTTTTAATGTTTACGTCATCACAGAACCACTCCGCCAAACCTGAGGGTGTGCTTATGCAGTTGTACAACACTCCTTTGGAGCTGTTTAAAGGGATTTCGATTTGAAACTTCACTTTTTCTGCAGTCATCACTGTCGTTGAATCATAGTTTTGCGGTGTTCAAAACACCCACGTGGCAACATAACCTTCTCAATCGCCCAAGGTTCACAATATATGGAAGGATTTGCTGAATCGGTTGCATGTAAGTACGTAAACTCAGAGGAAATCGTTTTACCTTCACGGCCCGCATGGCGGGGTAGCTCAGCTGGTTAGAGCGCAGGATTCATAATCCTGAGGTCGGGGGTTCGAGCCCCCCCCCCGCTACAAGAGGTCTTGCATCGAGCAGGGCCTTTTTT